>JAYEFS010000118.1:0-16505 GCA_034658695.1 Methanobacteriota archaeon
CGGGCGCATCTCTCTCAACTTTGCGTCTCTGCGACTTTGCGACCTTGCGTTATATCAGAGGAACGCAAAGACGCGATGACGCAAGGGCGCAAAGATTGGAAACCACAGAATCCATCAGAATCAGGAAAATCCCAGTGAAATGCACCCTGGGACTTTTGTCCTTTACGCCATCGCGTCTTTCTCGTTATTGTTTTCCAATTTAACGAGAAAGGCGAGAGAGACGCGAAGAGTGTTGTCAATCGCGGTCTTCACGTCTTTCGCGTTGTTGCACATCCAACTGACCATTACGGAAATCACTGGATTTTTAGACAGTGCCAATATAAACAATAATTAACACAGATTTTATTTTCCTACTTTTTGAAATTGATATCGATCAAGCGTCTCGAGAATCGTAATCCCGCGTTCTATGCAGTCCATCTGATCGCGAACACGCCCCAGATCGGTCTCTTTCTGCATATCTGAAGCGATCTCTCTTATCTTTTCCGAAACAAGATCGGTGAGTAGGTATCCCGTGGTTTCTGGTGATTTTTTCGCTTCTCTCGGCTTACCCCTTGTACTCCCTTCTTCGTGAACTTCCTTTACCCCATCATTCTGCGTCATCTTGAAATCGCAGATCGGGCAGCCGACCTGCCCATGATACCGGAATAGTGGTGCGCCGCAACTGCAATGCTCTGCGAGCATGGTTCCGCCGAGTTCGAGTAATCTGGACATGGCATCGATTTCATTCATGATCTTTTGTATCGATCACCCATCTTTAAATAGGATATGGTACGGATACTATGACTACAGACCTACGAATACGGACTAAAATATGGAGATACTCATGTCGATAACAGAGACAGTTGAGGAATGCAACGCTATTCTGGACAGTGTACTGAATGACACGTCGGTGCCCAGAAACATCCGGCGTGCAGCAGATGAAATAAAGGAAATTTTGTCCAATCAGGACGAATCCATCCCGTTCCGCGCTGCAACCAGCTTGAATATCCTCAACAAAATTACAAATGATCCTAACATGCCGCTGCATACCCGTACCCTTGTGTGGAATCTTGCGAGCCAGCTCGAAACAATTTCGGTTGGGGACTGATTAGGTTGTTGTTATGAGTGCGGAAGAAGGTGACCGGGTACGTGTTGTGACCGACCGTGTGACGTACGAAGGCGTCCTGATGCCGAGCACCACAGGTCACACCGTGATCAAACTGGATAATGGATACAACGTTGGCGTGAATAGGGGTGCACGCATCGAGTTAATCGAGAAGAGATCACCAGTTGTACTGAAGGGCGGAAGGGCAGAGGAAACGGGCGGTGGTGGTGATGAAAGCGTCGGCAGCGGTGGCAGTAGTGGCAGCGGTTGCGATAGGGTGGATCTGCCAACGGTTGCGATTCTATCGACCGGCGGAACCATCGCAAGCAGAGTCGATTACCGCACAGGCGCGGTTACCTCGCAGTTCACTGCAGAGGATATACTCAACGCAATTCCGGAGTTGCGCGAGATTGCAAACTACCGGTCAAAGGTCGTGTACAACATATTTTCCGAGAATATGCGTGCCGAGTACTGGGCAGAACTTGCGCGTGCAATCGCGGACGAGATCAAGGAAGGAGTGGATGGTATAATTGTGACGCATGGAACCGATACCATGGGTTACACCGCCGCAGCGCTTTCATTCATGATAAAAACCCCAGTTCCGATCGTTCTCGTGGGTTCGCAGCGCAGCGCAGACAGACCATCGAGCGACACTGCGATGAATGTGATATGTGCCGCATCGGTTGCGACAAGCGACATCGCCGAGGTCTCTGTTGTGATGCACGGGAGCACCTCTGATGACTACTGCCTGATACACCGCGGAACTCGGGTCAGAAAGCTCCACACTTCACGAAGGGACGCATTCCACTCTATCAACGCCCCCTCGATCGGGAGAATCGAGTATCCCTCATGTGAGATCACAACGTTTACGGATTACGTACGGAAGGGGGAGCGAAAGCTTGAGGTTCACGACGGCATGACTACGAAGTGCGCTCTTCTCAAGTATATACCCGGATTAAGCCCTGAACTGCTCAGATTCTGCAGCCTATCAGGCTACGCGGGGATCGTGATCGAGGGCACAGGGCTCGGACACGTCTCTTCTGAGTGGATTCCGTTGATTGAGTTTGCTGCGACGAGTGGAATTCCGGTTGTGGCAACGTCGCAGTGCATGAACGGCAGGATCTGCGATCGGGTCTATGACACGGGACGGGACATGCTGAAAGCGGGTGTGATCGAGGGTGAGGACATGATTCCCGAGGTTGCGCTCGTGAAGCTGATGTGGCTACTCGGTCAGGGGCTGGAGTACACAGAGGTCTGCTCGAAGATGGGGGAGAATCTCGCAGGAGAGATCAGCGGAAGCTCAGGGGTTGGGGAGTATGGCGCGTCTGATAATATCTGATATCCATGCCGACATAGATTCACTGAATGCGATAATTGAGATTATTGAGGATCCTTCGTTCACTGCACGGTACGGGGATGTCACTGGAATCATCAACCTTGGTGACGCTGTTGGTCGTGGATTTCACCCGATAGAGGTGATTGAGCGGTTGCTTGAACTTTCGGATGAAAAAGAAGTTATATCCGTGGTCGGAAACCACGACGAGGCATTCTTGTCCAACCAGGAGATCAGCGGAAGCGATATTGCAAGTATTGAGGCACATTCCGAATTGCGCGAGGATCAACGGTGCATGCGGTTCCTGAAAAGCCTTCCGCAGCACTCAATCGATCATGACGACCGGATTCTGGCTGTGCATGGAGGACCGATTGAGCCCTCCACAATTTCGGATGGGGCTTCAGACGATCGTCTGTACAGCCATACATGGCAGAGGATCTCGGATGCTGGCAATGATTTTCTCGATGATACTGCCGGATACCATTACACACCTGAACACGCATTTGCACACGTAGATGCGTCCTTTAGCGGGGGATTTCTGATACTCTGCGGGCATGAGCACTACGAAGCATGTTATTCGGCGATTGGTGGGAAGATCAGGGATATTCTGAAGGATATGATCCGGAGAATGGAGGTTTTCTCGGGTCGCAGCGTCCGTGTGAGATCGATTATGCGGCAGGAAGATGTGAGTTATCTTGTCAGGGTCGGTATCGCAGGACCTGAGGGTTTCTCTGAGTCCGCGGAATTTGGAACCGCTGTGTCGCATTTCGGGCTTCTCTGGGAGCACAAGTCTGTGAACTGGGTTGGATTGTGCAGTTTTGAGATGTGATGTACTCCCAACGCCCATGAAAGACAAATATTATATGTCCGCAAAACAGAAGATCAAACATGTCTGCCACAACCAAGAGTGTCGGTGTTCCGGAGAGGATGATTGCACAGGGCGGGGCGATTGAAAAGATGCTGTTCCTGAGGCTTTTGAAGGTGACTGAAGCAGGAGCTGTCGCTGCTGCGCGGTGGATCGGTTCCGGGGATCGACATGCAGCAGACGATGCAGCGGTCGAAGCGATGCGGAGGGTGCTGGCGCAGTTTGATATTGATGGGGAGATTGTGATAGGCGAGGGCGAGCGGGATGAGGCGCCGATGCTCTATATCGGAGAGAAGGTCGGAACCGGCAGGGGACCAAAGGTCGCAATCGCAGTCGATCCGCTCGAGGGTACAAATCTTGCAGCTGAGAACAAGTTCGGAGCAGCCGCTGTGATGGCGGTCGCGGAACCGGGCGGGCTTCTGCGTGCACCCGACATATACCTGGACAAGCTGATCGTCGGTCCCGAGGTTGTGCGATACGAGAAGGAGACCGGAGAACACATCGATCTTGATGAAACACCCGAATACAACCTCAGAATCGTGGCTAATGCTCTGAACCGCGACATCAAGGACTTAATCGTGGTGGTACTCGAGAGATCCAGGCATAATGAATTGATAAAAGCGGTGCGGGATTGCGGCGCAAAGGTGCGGCTCGTAACCGATGGCGACCTGATGCCGGGAATCGCGGCAGGAATCCGCGGCACCAATGTCCATGTGGGAATGGGCATCGGAGCGGCGCCCGAAGGTGTCCTCACAGCAGCAGCACTACGAACAACTGGGGGAAAGATCATCAGCAGATTTGTCCTTCCGGCAAAGGCGAACCGAAAGAGTGATTACGAGATACAGAAAGAATATGACAAATTCATGCCGAGATTGCACGATATGGGGATTACGGATCTCGATAAACTTCTCTACACAGAGGATCTCGCACCCGGAAAGGATGTGATCTTCTCTGCAACGGGCGTAACACAGAGTGACCTCTTCGACGGCGTGGATTTCTTTGAAAATGATGGCGCAAGGGTGCGATCGGTTGTTATGAGCTCTGGCTCAGGGATTGTTCGATTCGTCGACACCATCTACGTCATAGACAAGGAACAGATGTCTATTCGGTTGCGATAATTGCAATAAACAACTAAACAGGGTAATTGTGGGATGAGTGGTCTCTTACTGAATGCAGCGATCTGCGTTGCGATAGCACTGTCCGCGTTTGCATTTGCATGGACACTGCACAAACAGGATCCGAAAGGCAAGAGCGTCCCGTCTCTTAAGGCGTTGATCGTTTTCTGGGTGCTCGTTGCGCTGTCCTTCCTGATAATCGGTGCGCGGGTGATTGCAGCAATCTATGGCAATATCAACGCGGATATGTTGTGTTACTACCTTGCATCCGTCCCTCTCAGTTTTCTGCCTGTACCGCTGGTATTTTTTATTGTTTATGTTGTAACGGGGGATCGAAAATCAAGCTGGGTGATGGCTATTCTCTTTTCGATGTTTGGAGCCGTGTATCTCTGGTTCCTTTTCAGATCCGAGCTTACCCCTCCGACTGTGACATACTGGGCAACGATCATCACGATTACGAGCGATATCGCAATCACGATATATCTCTCCGCGCTCTTCATCGTGCCGACAGCGATGATGATTGCGCTCCTCGGGCTAATTCTGGCTCGAAAGATCCCGAAGCGCGAGCGATACCGCATAGCACTGACGCTGGTTGCGATATCCCTCGTCTTTGACTTCATCCTCGTTGATGCGCTTGCAATAGACTGCGTGATGCAGGTTGTATCCCGCATATTCATACTGATCAGTGTGGTGCTCGCATTTCTTGCATACCATCCACCAGATGCCGTGCAGGACCGGCTCAAACTCCGTGAAATTCACGGCGACGCGTTCGATGATTCTGCGGACGCTGACACGTCCGATATATCGGATACGGAGGTGGCTGATGAGTAAAATCGATATCGCCCAAGAACGGGAGGTTGCAGCGTACTTCCAATCGCTCGGCATAAATCAAGGTTGTGGTGATATCCAGTATCGGTTAATCGCGCTTGTGCTCGCAGGAAACGAGGGGAACCTCACCCGATTCTCAGATATCCGCGCATGCACGGATCATGTGGCGGACCGCGGCAGCGTTGCCAGCAAGCTCAAGACTGTCTTTTTGCTGGAGGGGTTGGCAGAACGTGTGCAACGCGGCGGATACGTGATCACGGACAAAGGGATTGTGGCAGCAAGATTTATCGAGGAAACCAGCAAATTCTACAGGAAATCCGTGAGAATTGACGCCATAATCGGACGGATACCCTGAGCACTATGGATATATGTACTTGCTCAATATCGTGTGGCTATGCACATATAAAACCACAAGATTGCACAAGATTTCACGAGATTAACACAGAAATCTTTTGAAGATGGCTGCGCCGCTGCTTTGCAGACTGTGTAATCGCGTGGTTAGCTAAACACGTACCGCTGGAAAAATCGACAGTGTCTACAATACTATGAATACCAGGGATTGTGAATACTGAGAATGCCATGAATGCCGCAAACATCGGAATCGCAATCACGGACTCAAATGACTGGACCGCTCGCGCTCTCGTCCGGTCGATAGAGGCACGAGGCGCGACCCCAATTCCGTTCAGACTTAGCGAGATGGATTCGTTTGCATTTGGTCCCCCCGAAATCGATGAGATGGATATCGTGATCGTGCGTGACGTTGGTGCTGGCGCGTTTGAGGAGGTTTCTTACAAATTCGATCTGCTTAGAATTCTTGCTGAGACTATTCCGGTAATCAACACTCCGGAATCCATCAGAAATTCTGCAAATAAGTACTATTCGCTGTATCTGCTCAAAAAAGCAGGAATTCCAGTTCCGGAGACGGTTGTAACCGGCAATCCCGATGTTGCGATGGGGATGCTCTGCGAGTGGGGCGAGCTCGTGATAAAGCCGATCTTCGGGTACAAAGGCATCGGAATTGCGCGTTTTCAGAGTGATTCCGATCTTCTCGGATCGAATCGGAGTTCCGTTGGCGAGATACTTGCGGAGAGGGGAGTTACGTATCTTCAGGAGTTTATACCGATTACAAGAGACATCAGGGCATTTGTTGTGGGCGATCAGATCGCTGGCTCGATTTACAGGTATGCGCGGGATGGGTGGATCACCAACCTGAGCCACGGTGGAACTCCAGAGCAATGTGTGCTTGAGTCTGAGCAGGAGGAGATTGCAATTAAGGCATCTGGCGCCATTGGAACCACTTTCGCTGGCGTTGATATCGCTGAAACTGACGAGGGATCTGTTGTTCTCGAGATCAATGGCACACCGTCCGGAAGAGGAGTGTTCGAGGCGTGTGGGGTGGATGTCACCAAGGATATCGTGGAGTATGCAATCTCGATTACGCGGGGACTGTAAACTCCTGTAGGGGGTAGGGGGATTCTGTGTGAATTCTGAGGTGGGGGTTTGGGTACTGTCATCACAGAAACATTTAAGTTAAGACAAATTGCATTGATAGCCGTACAGCGATGAATAAGACAACAACAGAACTCGAAACCCGCTCTGCAGTGGTGCGCGGAATTTCGGGGCGTGTACTCGTGCGACAAGCCGCCCCGGCGATTTCATGGGGGACTCGAGTGAAACATCAGTCTTTTGCGCTGCCCGGATCAATTCCTCCTATACATTGTACCGGATACTCTTTGCGCTTGCCGCAAGACATGTTTCACTCGATTTTTAATCGCACTCGGGTGCAGATGACACACTCGAAACCCTTTTATGCTGATTACGCTAATCGGATCAGAACTTAAGACAAAACTATTGGAGGTATATGGAATGAATACGAATACACAGGGTAACAGAGGTGCATCATGCACATAATGGAAGGGTTTCTGCCAGGACCGTGGTGGCAGATATGGTTTGCGATATCGATACCGGTTATCGCATACGGAATTTACAAATTAAACAAGCTCGTGGACGAAAGGCGTGATATACTGCCTCTTCTCGCAGTAGCCGGAGCATTTATCTTTGTCTTGTCCGCGCTCAAGTTGCCTTCAGTCACAGGGAGTTGCTCCCACCCGACAGGAACCGGGCTTGCCGCAATACTCTTCGGACCCGCGATAACAGCGGTTCTTGGAATGATTGTCCTTCTGTACCAGGCGCTATTTCTTGCGCACGGCGGTCTAACAACACTTGGGGCAAACGTCTTCTCAATGGGAATAGTAGGTCCGGTGGTAGCTTATGTGATCTACAAGGCAGGAATGAAGATGAATCTCAATTTCTACGTCGTGGTCTTCCTTGCAGCAACCTTTGGCGACTGGGCAACGTATGTTGTAACCTCTATTGAGTTAGCGCTTGCGTTTCCTGCGGCGGCTGGAGGATCCTTCGCATCGTTCAAAGCGTTTGCAGCGATATTTGCAACAACGCAGGTCCCTCTAGCAATAATTGAGGGGGCGATTACCGCACTCATCTTCAAATACATAATACAGGTCAAAGAGGATGTGCTTGTGGGACTCAATGTGATGACCACTGACACCATCCGTAAGATCAGGGGGTCCGCAGCATGAAAGGAGAGCTAATCGCACTCGCCATAATCCTCTTATTCGCAGCGCAGTTCCTCTACATCTCCTCGAACACCGATGCGGAGTTCGGCGGAGCGGACGGCGAGGCTGCGGGCGTGATCAAAGAGATAACAGACGGCACTTATGAGCCGATCGCAGAGCCGCTATGGGAGCCTCCGAGCGGAGAGATAGAGAGTCTGCTCTTCGGGCTTCAGATAGCATTTGGCGCGCTTATAATCGGCTACTTCTTTGGGTATTACCAGAGAAGCAAGGTGTAATCCCGGATGGGTAAGCGAGATGAAACGGGGGGTAGAGAGAGTTGCTTTTAACTCTCACTCCCCCCCTCCTACTACTCTGTTTTTTGAGAACTATATATGCACAACCTGCTGGATGATTATGCGCTGGCAAGCCCTCTGCGACACCACAGCAACTGGCTCAAGCTTGCTATCGTAGCATTCGGGTTGCTCGTTGGGGTATCGTCCCCATCCCCGGCAACACCGCTTTTTATAACGCTATCCATGGGATTTGCCACGGTTTTCTTTGGCAAAATCCCGTTAAAATTCTATCTGAAGTTAGTCCTCCTACCACTGGGATTCGCTGCCATGGGATCAATCGTCATACTCTTTTTCTTTGGAACGGGTGGCGAGGTCTTCTCGTTTGAGATACTCGGGTACCGTCTGGTTGCAAACGCCGGAGGTGTTGAGATGGCGCTACTTGTTATCTCAAGGACCGTGAGCGGAATGAGCTGCGTCTTCTTTCTTGCGCTATCAACTCCGATGATCGAGCTTTTTGCGGTTGTCAAGCGATCCGGGATTCCTGATTCGGTAGTTGAACTCTCCATGTTGATGTATCGCTGCATCTTTCTCTTTTTAGATGTTGCAATGTGCATAAAATACGCTCAGACGATCCGACTTGGGTATACGAACTTCAGAAGATCGGTTTACTCCATAGCCATGCTCGCAAGCACGCTATTCATACGATCATGGGAACAGGGGGAGAAGCTTTACATCGCAATGGATTCGAGATGCTACGATGGAAAGCTCACAGTCTTCGATTCCCAGCGACCGATCAGAGCGCCAGAAGCGGTTCTCGCGTCGGTTTATGCGATACTTGCGATTGTGCTCCTGTACGTTACCGGAGACGCCGGGGTTATCTGATATAAACGAGGTGAAGCAGTGGCGATTCTTGAGACGCGAGACCTGAAGTACGCATACCCGGACGGGACTGCTGCTGTCGATGGGATCAATATTGAGATTGCAGAGGGTGCAAGGGTGGCTTTCGTTGGCAAGAACGGATCCGGAAAGTCAACGCTCTTCCTGCTTCTGAACGGGACACTGAAGCCAAGGCAGGGGGAGGTTCTCTTCCACGGTTCACGGTTTGGGTATGATTCGAAGTCACTCCGGGAGATCCGGAGCAAGGTCGGGATCGTCTTCCAGAATTCGGATGACCAGTTATTTGCGCCGACCGTCGAACAGGATGTCGCTTTTGGTCCAACAAACCTCGGACTCTCCGGAAGCGAAGTCAATGATGCTGTTGATCATTCTCTTCTGTATGTTGGGCTTGCCCACAACCGCGGGAAGCCCCCCCACCACTTGAGCGGCGGCGAGAAGAAGCGGGTCGCAATCGCCGGTGTTATTGCGATGGAGCCAGAGGTGATCATCCTTGATGAGCCCTTATCCAATCTTGACTCGGTCGGTGCGGACGAGATTGTGGACATGCTTGGCGAACTCAACCATCTCGGAAAGACGATCATAATCTCCACTCATGACGTGGACCTTGCCTACGGATGGTCTGATTACGTGTATCTCCTGAGTGAGGGATGCATTGTCGGTGAAGGCACTCCGGAGCAGGTATTCAGTGACCCCGAACTCCTGATGACTGCGGGTCTGCGGCAGCCCACCACCCTTGAGATCTATCACGAGATCGCACAAAGAGGTCTTGCGGATGGCGAGCGGGTGCCAAAGAACGTTCCCGAACTTGTGGACACGCTAAAACCCCCTGATCTTATGTGGGTGCGAGTTCCTCCTGAAACCCGGGAAGGGGACGCCCTGAACCTCGGGATGATGTATGGGGATTATGCCCACAATTGCCCTTATGAAGCGGTCAACGCGACAGTTTTGCACATCCACTCTCATGGGCAGGCGATTGTGGAGATGGGGCGCAAAGGGATAAGAGCTGGGTGCATCATGATATACGACATGGGTGAATATATGCCTGAAGAGTTCCGCAGGATCATGGCTGACTACGAGATCGACGTTGTGGGTGCGATGGGGGGTAAGAGTAAAAGGATAGCGGAGAGGGACAATGTCCGCCTTGATGTGGTGTCAGGCGTGATCGACAAGGCAATCCTGACGGTACTCTCCGGGAAACGGTGCCTAATTCTCACAAGCGGCGGGATGGTTGGGCACGCGGTGGAACGGATCAATGGGTATGCGGAGACGAGCGGGATTGCGATTAATGTGGGGGTGGTTGGGGCGAGGGATGGGCGATTCAAGGTGGCGTGATGGAAGAATCAAATCGAATTGAGCTCAAAAGAGAACTTACACATTCTCTTGAAAAAGCAGTTATTGCTTTTCTTAATTACCGCGAAGGCGGCTATATTTATATTAAAGCCTGCCGTATTGCTTATGCGCTTTGTCAATTGTCATGATGTCTCACACTTTAACAACTTTTTCCGCCTCGTAGATTCGGTAGAATATCGTAAAACTTCGACCCACATGCATCCGGAAAAGGTCATAATCCGGAAGCTGCAACTTCTTCTTGTCATCTCTTCCATGATATGGATCCTCTTTCAGAATCTCAAACTTTCGTTTAATCAACCTTTCATTCTTTTCGGTGAGTGAATTTACGTATTTCAAAGCATTTTTATTTATATGAACGCCATACATCTCATATCTCTACAAATTCGGCAGTCTCTTCGATTTTTTCATATCTGTGAGGAGTCTTGCCTTTTTCTCACTTTCAATCATCTTTGTTGCGACCATGTTAAATCTCGTAAATCTTTACAATATAAGGATTTTGCAGGGCTTTGGGATACTATTCACAAATACCCGCCTACGCCAATAAGGTGTCACGCCTTTAAGACGATGTGAATCGAGCCATCTCAATCAACCACCCGGAGATTGTCCCAGGGTTTATCGCACCACATCAATATTTCCGACATATCTTGCTTCTGTGCGGCACAATCGAAAATCCCAGTGAAATGCACCCGGAGACTTTTGTTCTTTGCGCCATCGCGTCTTTGCGTCTTTCTCGTTATTGTTTTCTAATTTAACGCAAAGGCGCAAAGGCGCAAAGGCGCAAAGAGTGTTGTCAATCTCAGTCTTCGCGTCTTTTGCGTTGTTGCACATCCAACTGACCATTACGGAAATCACTGAATTTTTAGACAGTGCCGGTTACCACTAATAGTTATTACCAGCCAGTTCCAAGTTGATCGCTAACCATATTTTATTTTAGCTCGACTTAGTGGAGAGAAACCTTTTCAGTCGCCTGCATTGAAGCATCGCTGGTTCGTGTCTTTGGGACAAAAATGCTGACCGATAACGGTTGGGTTTTACAATAAATCTTTCAAAACATGCCGCAGCATGCCGAATCCAAAAATAGTATTGTCCCAAAGCCTTGGTTCGTAGAGGCGGACAGGTTGTAAAAAGAAGTTAACTGTACTAAATGTAGCTATATCGAAGCTTTTTTCCACTCGCTGTTGGTTAATGTCTTTCCAAGCTGACTCTCGATATAGTTTCTCCACCTAAGTCTCTAAAATCTGTGTAATCAGTGTTCATATGTGGCTAAAATCTTTTATCAGCCACGTATTTCACAGATGGTCACAGATTAAATGTTATTTTCCCAAGAGCAAGATTCATTCAAGAGATTTCATACCATACTTGGGCTTATCCGACCGCACCACCGACGAGGATATGCCCCAAACACCACACAATGTGACAGCCCCCATCTGAGAAAACCATTAATACCGGTGCAAGCAGTCAATAATATAGATGACACACCGCCTCGCAATCGTCTTTGATTCATCCGGCACACTGATGCACATGTACCGGGTGGCAAAGGAGATTGGGACCGGAGAGATGCTTCGCAACATAGCTTCCCTGCACCTCGTTCATGGATCGCAGGCGCTCGTTGCAATCGACACGTCCCCGGATGCGTTGTTCAACTATTCTTCTGAGCAGACGATCTCGCACTTCCTTGCGGAGAATGACATCGAGATTAACATCGGCTGTGCTGGCGATGAGATCACAACCAGTGATGTCAGGGATGTTCTGAATCGCATACCAGACAGTGCTTACATCTCTGATCTCTGGGATGTGATATCAGCGGTGCAAGAAAAGTGCACCAGCGTTTTTTACACAGGATCCGGGTTTGTTCTCGATGTACCCACGGGAACGATCCCTTATGTGGTCTGCACCGCGGGAAAACTCTTTGATGGTACGAAATCTGTCGTGACAGACCTCCACGGATGCGCGGATATCTATATCGCATCAGGGGATAGTATGCGGAATCTGACGGTTCTTGCCGAACACCTGAAGATACCGCGGGAAAACGTGGTTCCGGCCGCAACACCGCTTGTTAAGGAGCGGCTGGTCAAGAATTTGAAAACCACCCACGACTGCGTAGTCATGGTCGGAGACGAACTCAATGATCTCCGTGCGATTCAGGCGGCAGATCTCGGTGTGCTGACGCTGCAGCAGAGTCACAACAAATCCCAGAAGTTGTACGATAGTGCGGACATGGTGATCGGGAGTATCTCAGAGCTTCCGTGGATTCTCAGATGTGCCCCCCTCATAGAGTGACACGAAAGTTTTATGCATTGAACCGTTGCATGTTATACTTATAGCCGGGTATTATCTGGTGGGGTATAGATGATCGAACTCTTTGAGGAGTATGTGCGGTGGAAGATCCTATCACATTTCCTTGCAAACCCTGGTACGGCTTTTCACGTAAAGGGGCTCGCAAGGCTGTTGAAAGTAAGTCCCGCAAGTGTGAGTGGTACAGCGAAGTCCCTTCACTCAGACAGGATACTCCTGAAAGAGGAACGAGGAATTGCTCACTTTTACAAACTGAATATGGATCATTATCTCACACCAACGCTAAAAAAAGCGTACGGAATTGCTTTGATCACTGAATTAAAGCCAGAAGTGGAGTTTCTTGAAACCGACCTGGACATCACATCCATAGCTCTCTTCGGGAGTTATGCTAATGGCAGTTTTGACGAGAAGAGCGATGTGGACGTACTGATCATAACCCCCAACAAAAAACGAGATCTCCTGGCTGTTGCGGCGCGATTCAGTGACGAACTCGGGCATAAGGTGGGTCTGTATATATTCAAGCCGTCTCAGTGGAGATCAATGGTGCACAGGTCTGATGAGTTCTGCAGGTGGGTTATGCGGGATTATCTGCTCTTACACGGAAGTAAGCTGGAGTGAAACCGGAGTCTTTTTAATTCCTTCCGGTCGATTGAAAAGCATAATGCCAATCCGGCACATACACGGCACTGTCTGGAAATCCCGTGATTTCCGTAATGGTCAGTTGGATGTACAACAACGCAAAAGACGCGAAGACTGAGATTGACAACACTCTTTGCGCCTTTCTCGTTAAATTGGGAAACAATAACGCAAAGGCGCGATGACGCAAAGAACAAAAGTCTCCGGGTGCATTTCACTGGGATTTTTGATTGTGCCAGAAGTCTCGAAGTGAATACCCTCGCCTTCAGAACACCCCATCGATCTCGGCTCCGCAATTGGGGCATTTTCCGTCCTTGATTCGATTCTCGACTATGCTGAAGCCGAACCGCTTGATCAAAAGTTCCTTGCACTGATAGCAGTACGTGTTCTCGTTTCCCTTTCCGGGAATATTTCCTTCGTACACGTACCTGAGCCCCTCGTCAACCCCGATCTTCCTTGCCTGGTGTAAAACCTCAGCCGGAGTAGGGGGCGCATCAAGAAATCTGTACTGTGGATAAAACTGGCTGATATGCCATGGAATCCCCATGCCGACATCTGCGATGAACCCGGCAATCTCTTTCAACTCCTCCTTGCTGTCATTGACGCCCGGCACAACAAGCGTGGTCACCTCTGCCCAGATCCCGAGCTCCTTGTACAGGCGGATCGTGTCGAGCACCGGTTCGAGCGTTGCTCCGCACAGCTTCCTGTAGGTCTCGTCTCTGAAAGCCTTGAGATCGATGTTGGCAGCATCGAGATATGGGGCAATCTCCCGTAGTGCTTCCTCGCTCGTGTAGCCATTTGTGACAAATATATTTTTGATGCCCGATCTGTGTGCAATCTTCATCATGTCGAGCGCGAACTCCAGAAAAACGGTTGGTTCCGTGTATGTATATGCCATGGTCTCGCAATCGCGCTGAATCGCCATTCCGACCACTTCCTCAGGGGTTGCGTCGTGACCAGGCACGTCGCGGGTCTTGAGCTGGCTGATCTGCCAGTTCTGGCACCAGCGGCACCTCATATTACACCCGGCGGTCGCTACCGAGAATGATGTCGTTCCGGGAAGAAAATTGAAGAGCGGTTTCTTCTCGATCGGATCGACACCGGTTGCAACAATCCTGCCGTAGGAGATACTGTACAGGACGCCTTCTCTGTTCTCTCTGACGCCGCATATCCCTCTTTTGTTCTCAGCAATTGTGCAGAAATGGTTGCACAGATTGCATCTGACCTTGTTGTCTGCAAGTTTTTCATAGAAGCTGGCTTCTTTCATCGATACCGAGACATACTAGTGCGGTGGGCATAAGAATCTTATGATTGTGGCGGTCGTTTATGCAGGTCGGACTTGTCACGCACCGGATGATTCTGCAATCTGCCGGATAACCCCGAGAACCTGCTCAATCTCATCATACGTGATCGTAAGCGGCGGCAGAAACCTTAGCACCGTGTCAGCGGTGCAGTTGAGAAGAACGCCGCGTTCTCTTGCCATATAAACAAGCTTGCCGCACCCTGACTCAAAGTCCATTCCGACCATGAGTCCCATGCCGCGCACCTCGCGCACCTTGTTTCCGGCAAGCGACTCAATTGACTGGAGTCCTGACTTGAGGCGTGCGCCAAGCACCTCCGAGCGCTCGACAAGCCCCTCGCTCCGGATTACATCAATTGTTGCAAGCGATGCCGCGCATGCGAGCGGACCTCCTGCGAAGGTTGCACCGTGATCGCCGCGCTCGAACTTAAGGTCCTCGCGTGCCGCCATCGCGCCGATTGGAAAACCGCTGCCAAGTGCTTTTGCCATTGTCATGATGTCTGGCTTAATCCCGTAGTGCTCATAAGCGAACCATGCTCCGGTTCTCCCAAACCCGGTCTGGACCTCGTCGAGGATCAGGAGGACGTCTCGCTCGTCGCATATCCCCCTGACCTCTCGCAGGTACTCTTTCGATGCGATCTTGACTCCGCCCTCGCCCTGAACCGCTTCAAGGACTACCGCGGCGGTATCAGGGGTGATCGCCGCATCTATCGCTGATGCGTCGTTGTACTTCACGAACGTGACACCCGGAATCAAAGGCTCAAAGGGCTTTCGGTACTTCTCCGTGTGCGTGAGACTGAGTGCTCCGAGCGTTCTTCCATGAAACGAGTTCTCTGCTGCGATAAAATCGGTCTTTTTTGTTGCACGGCGGGCAAGTTTCATTGCAGCCTCGGCAGCCTCGGTTCCTGAGTTGCAGAAGAAGATGCGGTCGAGCCCGGTTAGCTTCACGAGTTCCTCTGCGAGTCTGATCTGCGGCTCGGTGTAGTAGAGGTTCGATGTGTGAATCAAGGTCTCCGCTTGCTTTTGGATTGCTTCGACGATTTGTGGGTGGCAGTGTCCGCAAACGTTTACAGCGATTCCTGCAAGGCAGTCGAGATACTCTTTTCCTTCCGCGTCCCAGACCCGGGTGCCGCTGCCGCGGGTTAGGTGGATGGGCTGGCGGGTGTACGTGGGCTGGATGTGTTTGGCTTCGGATTCGATGGGGGTCATGTGTGATGGTGTTGTTGTGGCGCGGGGTTAATTTGAGTTTCGGGGGTGTGGTTTTTTGAGTTCGTGTTCGTAGAGGTTTAGGAATTTTTGGAAGTAGTCGCCGTATGTTCGTAATTTGGATTTACTTTCGTGGATTGCTTGTTCGACAAGTTTCTTATGTGGTATAGCTGCAAGAGACTTTACAGCTTCTTGTGCCGCATCATTGAGCCCATTTTTTACAGTAAATACTCCAATCCCTACAAAAGACTGTGCTACTTGATTTGTTGCCTTCTCAAGACCTGCTCCTTCCGTATATCGCCCAACAGATCCAAGACGGTTTATTATTTCATTTGTGACCTCTTCAAATTCTTTTCCGTTTTCTGCGGCATCCCTCCCAACCAGTCAAAGCGATTCTGCCGCTTGCCATGCCACATCAAGTCCATTTTCTGCAGTCGTTCCGATTTTTTCAAGACACCATATTGCTCGTTTTGCTATATCTTTATTTCCTTTTTCTATCGCAAATCTTCCACAAAACACAGCAATTCCCGCTCAGTCGGCCACCCTACACCCTCGATCTTACTTATCACACTTTTAGTCTTACGTTAGGCACGTAAAAAGCGTAAAGCGTAAAGTGTAAAGTGTATATATCCAAGACTTGATATTTTAACCGCTCGTGCGGAAATGCCTCCGAAAAAGGCAAATCTACCAGTAAATGCATGAAAAACCAGGCTCATTCATGCGTTATACC
>JAYEFS010000119.1:0-4300 GCA_034658695.1 Methanobacteriota archaeon
GCAAATTTACTAAACATTATTTTGAATTATCCTTTTTGTGCCTCAACATTGTATGTAAATGTTTACGAAAGTATAACAAATCGACCCTTCGACTGCATGCGTTTATAGGTGCAACGGGAATTGCTGCGGAGTGTTTGGTTTAAGGGCTTTGCATGGGCTGGCATCGGTCCGGCACCATGCACGTTGCGCTCCCACAACTGTTAATAGCGCACGGGTCAATTGTTGCTGATATACCGGAGATACTGTAATGGACCTGACAAAATTTACACTCGATGAGAACGAATTGCCGAAACAATGGTACAACATTCAGGCGGACATCCCAACCCCGCTTGACCCCCCGCTAAATCCCGGGACAAAAGAACCGATAACGCCGGACGACCTCTCCGCGATCTTCCCGATGTCGCTCATCAAACAGGAGATGAGCACTGACTGCTGGATCAAGATCCCTGATGATGTTCGTGACATTTACACGCTCTGGAGACCATCTCCGCTCTACCGTGCACGGCGGCTTGAACGGGCGCTGAAGACTCCTGCTAAGATATATTACAAGTGGGAGGGGGTAAGCCCACCAGGGAGCCACAAACCAAACACCGCCGTTCCACAGACGTATTACAATGCAAAAGCCGGAATCGAGCGGATCACAACAGAAACAGGTGCCGGACAGTGGGGGTCTGCACTTTCATTCGCCACACGCCTCTTCGATCTCGAATGCACGGTTTACATGGTCAGAGTCAGTTACGATCAGAAACCATACCGCAGGGTGATGATGGAGACGTGGGGGGGACAGGTGTTTCCGAGTCCGAGCAATAAGACCGAATGCGGAAGAAAGCTCCTTATAGAGAAGCCTGACACAACAGGCAGTCTCGGCATGGCAATCTCCGAGGCGGTAGAGGATGCGGCGACACACGACAATGCAAATTACGCTCTCGGATCCGTTCTGAACCATGTCATGCTGCACCAGACCGTGATCGGACTCGAGATGCAGAAACAGTTTGAGATGGCAGAAGAAACTCCTGATGTCATGTTCGGATGCGTGGGCGGCGGAAGCAACTTTGCAGGAGCAGTCTTCCCGTACATCGGCGAGGCATTGCGCGGCAAGGGGGATTGCGACCTCCCCAGAATCGTGTCATGCGAGCCCGCATCCTGTCCGACTCTCACAAAAGGCGTGTTTGCTTATGATTTTGGAGACGCTGCGCAGATGACCCCGCTTTTGAAGATGTACACACTCGGACACGATTACGTTCCGCCGGGTATTCACGCAGGCGGGCTCAGGTATCACGGCAACTCTCCACTCCTCTCGAAACTGACGCATGATGGTTACATGGAGGCGGTTTCGTACCATCAGACCGAGGTATTCAAATCCGCACTCATATTTGCCAGATCCGAAGGGTTTTTGCTTGCGCCCGAGACAGCACACTGTGTCCATGCTGTGATCGAGGAGGCACTGCGGTGCAAGCAGACCGGTGAAGAGAAAGTGCTCTTCTTCTGCGGAAGCGGGCACGGAGACTTTGATCTCGCAGCTTATGACGATTATCTAAGAGGGAATATGACAGATCCCGGAGATCCGACCAATGCCATCAGGGAGTCGATCTCAAAATTACCAGAGGTATAGAATATGGGAAAAACAGGAAGCACCCAATGGGTGAAGATTAGGAACAGAAAGGGCAAGGTCCGTTTGATTGAGCATAACAGGGCAACACACAAGCGACCCGGTCCGGCTCAGCGTTACACATCATCCGGCGCGAAGCGGAGACGGATAAAGCGATCTGAAAAAGCTATCGTGCGGTGAATGTAGCATACGTGTGAACTCCGTTCAGTGAATCGCGATGTGTGAGCACGATCTGCACCTGCGAGTCGTCCTGAACGAGCCCCTGTACGGGGGAAACATCGGCTCAACTGCGCGTGTTCTCAAGAACTTCGGATTCCGCGACCTCGTGCTCGTGAACCCCTGCCCGATCGACAAAGAGGCGTGGATGATGGCTCAGCATGCACGCGATCTGCTTGGGAATGCGCGAATATGTGGCTCGCTCCACGAAGCTACTATTGATTCCAACTTAATCGTTGGAACGACCGGAGCACGTGGGGAGACTACCGGACGACACCTCAGAATTCCGGCGTACCCGCCAGAAAGAATCCGCGAGAAGCTCAATTGCAAGAGCGGCTGTGTCTCAATTGTCTTCGGAAGAGAGGACCACGGGCTCACAAACGAAGAGCTGATGCTGTGCGATCTTCTGGTGAGCATCCCAACGAGCGACGAGTACCCGATCATGAATCTCTCGCATGCCGCATCTGTTGTGCTCTACGAGTTGTGTGATATCGTTGCCGGGGATGTGCCGCTTGCGAACCGGCGTGACCTTAATCTCCTGTACGAACACATCGAAGACGTGCTACGCGACCTCAATTATCCGATGCATAAGCGGCACAAGACTGCGCTGATGCTCAGGCGAATATTCGGAAGGGCGGAGTTGACCGCACGAGAGGTGTCCACGATGCGAGGAATCCTCCGACTGACCAGTTATCACGTGGACTCGCAGTCTGGCGAGAGCGGCGTAAATGTCCAGTCTGACTGGTCAAAACACGGAAGATGAATGATCGCGGGGTCTTAAATCGGAATCTCTACCGTACCAGAATGTCCCCCTCACTGGTTATGCCAATCTCAAAGCTGGTCACAACCACCCTGTGCCGTATCTGGTTCCTTGCGAGATTGCGGACTTTTGACGCGAGCGCAACACCGTCATGGCGCACATGCACGCCCCCACCCTCGGAATCAGCTTTGTCGTAGACAATCCCGACAAGATCGTCGAGACGCGTGCCCACTGCAGCCTCAAACCAGATCGGGGTTTCGAGCATTCTTATGAATCTTATGGTGTTTTCAGACCGTTCAACATTCTTCCGCGCCATCTTCTCGATTGCGGAGATGTTCTGTTTCGTTGTGCCCAGTTCAGCAGCAATCCCCTCCTGCGAACGACCGTCATGCCGCAATCTCAGCACAAGCATCTGCCGTTCGGTGAGTGTTGTATTGTTTGCTGCCATCAATGAAATTGGAGCGGGCATGCAATATCAAGGTATGGGGTGCGCAGGGGCTGCGGGCACCACGGTGGATTATGGCAATTTCGAGAAGATTGTGTTTATACTCTGTACATCATCTTTCTCTTTTTGGCGTATTCAGCGATAGGCGAGGTCTCATTTTCAAATTCATCAGGAGTCAGCGTGATAATGTCAAAAGGCATCATGAATTTCTTAGTTGTGGTTATCTCGGCATCTTTGGTTAATTTTGCCCTTTCGAAGATATCTTTATTCCAAAAATCCTCTGATATTATCAGGATATCTATATCACTTTCTTCGGTGGCTTCTTCTCTGCTCGGGGATCCAAACAATATGATCTTCGAGACCTCTAATCCTGTTTCTTTCAGACACTGTTGCAAGAATTTGATAGCACTTATAACTCTGCTTTTAACCATTTCAACACTTCCTTGCTCTTTTCAAGTACGTCTTCGGTTTTCGACTTATTGAACTCTTACAGCATTCTCTGTAGATTATCGGGATAACGTGTAGAAATAGTTACCCTATTGAGAATGAATATAACACCATACAAATTGTTGGGGATTTGTGGATCGATCAATTCAATGAGATATATCGAATTGTGTGTTTTGGGTGGGGTTTCATCGGATTTTTGGACATACAGCCCTTAAGTGCCTTTTCTATGGATAAGTGACTCATAAACACAGCATAAAAGTACCGTTCACCACTGAACATAAATTCTGCTGTATCCATATCGTAATCAGCTTGTTTCAGCCATTCATCTGGTTTTTTGCCCACGGGTTTTCCTCCTTTTTGATTTATTGTTCTTTCCGTTCATTGCTTTTTGCAGCACAATTTGTTCCCCCCCCTCTATTGGATATTCCTTTTGTTTCAGTTTCTTTCCTGTTAGCGGCACCTTATCAATCATCTCCCCCAACCTCGTCCACATCCAGTTTTCAGGAAGTTCAGGTGCCGTCTTTTCATTCATCTGCAGGGGTCGCATTTTAAATATCCTCAGATGCTTGTTCCGTCATCTTTCATGTTTACAGATGGTTTTGCAGCAGCATTTATAGGGTCATTTATAGGGTCATTTAATCGTTCATTGGGAAACGCCCCGTGATAAAGTGACCAAACCCGACTGTAATGTAAAGTTTTTCTGATTCTGATGGATTCTGTGGTTTTCAAAAGATGTCAGAAGAGACTTATTCATCCTTTGCGCCTTCGCGTCTTGGCGTTTCTCTGATTTAACGCAAAGGCGCAGAGACGCAGAGCGGTGCCC
>JAYEFS010000120.1:0-4267 GCA_034658695.1 Methanobacteriota archaeon
GGTCGGTTTAAAACATAATGCTAATCCGGCAAACACTGGTACAATTGGATTGGCATTATGTTTTAAACCGACCCGAAGATAATAAAAAAATCTCGATGAGATAAACAGCACGTTCATCACCCCATTTTTCTTTTTTGTTTCGAGTTAGATGTGTACACAATAATGGATGCAGCAGGGAGTCAATATAGGGCACCCAAATGGCTATTAGCCCTCCACGATCGAAACCTTTATTTAAATAGTGGTAATCTGGTTTGTTAGTTTGTTATTCTGAACATCAGCAAACAAAACGAGGAGGCAACGAATGAGTAAAACAATCGCATCTGCCCTGGTAATACTGCTATTTACAGCAGGCGTTGCCATGGCAGAGGGGATAGTTGAGGACTATCCCGAACTGGAAGCGGTCTCGGATTTCGGAGGGGACCTGACCATAATGCACCTTCTTGGATACAGAGCTGCCAACATGTCAATGGAACAGCTCTCTTTTGAGAAAGGTGATCCAAATGTGCTTGCACTGACGCGCGCGGGACGTGCGACAGCCGTTGGCGGGCACAGCACAGAACAATGCATTGATGCCGTGATTGCGACATCGGGATGCACGATGGGTAACAAGAACCTGATCATCATCCATTCATGTTCTGAGAAACCACTCTGGTTCGTCTTCTGCAACCAGAATACGATGGAGGCTACGTACCTCCGTGCGGATAAGGGTGTTCTTGCGGATTATCTCGGCAGAGAATCCACAACCACGGATAAAGACGCACTCTACAAGGAATTCATGGAGGATGACGCTGTATTTGAATTCTCATCAAAGTACAACGTCGATGCCAATGATCTGATAGCAGACCCCACGCCGTGGAACAACATGTTGGGCGAGATCGGTCCTACGGACGCGATGTCTATTGTGTATGTGGCAAACCCGCTTGCGAGATTCTCGCCATCAGGGCTTATCGCAGGGTTGGAGATGCATGACCACATCTGTCCTGCGGTCCTGTGCGGCTACTTCTTCACAGAGATGGTTATGGAAGAGTTGCCGCTACAGAGTCCTTCTGACAAATATGTTGCCATTTCGACACCACCATGGTGCAAGGACGACGCGATGACGCCGCTTCTTGGGATTACGAATTCTGTGAGAATGGTCTCTGCAGACATCTCCGAGGATATGAAGCAGCAGCTACCAAGCCCGCCATACGGTGGCGGCGGTGGACACGGTATTGGTGGCACAGTCATCCGGTGGAACAAGACCACAAATAGCGGAGACGGAATCTTCATGTCATTTAACAAGTTGGAAGCGATAAACTTGAGCGATTCGGGATACCTGACCGCGTCCTCACCTGCGCAGCGGGGAATCGAGGTGCTCAAGATCATCTGCTGGATGACCGAGAACCCTGATGAGGCAAGAAAAGTCCACCAGGTCGAGAAGCGCTTCAAGGTTAATGAGGAAGAACTGAACCAGCTCTTCACAACCGGCGAAAACCCGCTTGAAATACTTGGAATACTGCCAGAGGCGGATTCAGAGACTGCGGATGTTGCGGAGGTTGCAGATGATTCGGGAGCTCATACACTTAATGCATCTTCACTATCCCTTCCGGTGGTGAAGCTCCCCGATATCGATGTCGACATCTTGCCGGTTGCTTCTGCATGCGATCTCGTGCTCTCGACTGACCCCAACTTCCTGTATTTCCCGTCACCACCACCAGAGACTGAAGCATCAGGCGATATCGTGACCGATTATCCTATGCTCGAATCGCTCGCAGATTTCAGCACGAGAGGTTCTCCAGACAACATATCGATCATGAATATGCTCGGCTTCAAGGCGTGCAAGGTTGGGATGGGACTCATGAAGTTTGAGAAGAACGATCCGAACATGATGGTCTTCACCAACGCAGGGTATGTTGCATCCATCGATGGAAAGAGTACAGAACAGTGCGTCGATGCCGTAATAGACGAATCGGGATGTACCATCGGCAAGAACAACCTGCTCAGGCCCCGAACGTCTGTTGACAGCCGGGTCTGGTTCGCATTCCTCAACACGAGTAGCATGGACTGCGTATCCCTCTGGGTGAACAAGGATGTGATCGGGGACTATCTTGCGAGGGAAGAAGCCGAGAACCAATATGATCTCATGCGGGAGTTTGTACAGGTGCGTGGCGATGTGGTCTTCACGACCTACAAGCTCAACGTCGACAAGGACGAGTTGCTCAACGACCCCGAGCAGTGGGACGCAATCGAATCGCACAATGGCAAGAAGAATGCATGGATGCTCGCATGGGGTGGAAACGTGCTCGCAAAGCACCCGACACCCGAATTCGCAGCGATTCTGGAGGAGCACACCCACATCTGCGCAGGTACACTGGTCGGCTACCACATGGTTGACCGTATTCGATCAGAACTGCCGACTATGGGCGGTCGCGAGTGTGCGGTCACACAGGGCGGAGACACATTAATCTCAGTTGTTCCTGACTGCAGAAACGACGCGATAACAGCACTGCTCGACACCACGCCGGGAAGAAAAGGATACTTCTCAACAAAACTGAGCGGCGAGCAGATCGACGAGCTTTCACCGGACGCAAAAGATGCAACCACCATATATATCGCGTGGAATAAGGTGGAACAACACGGCGAGGGAATCGTTCTCGGGTTCGACACCGAGAAGGCAAGGGAACTGAGCGGCGCAGACTATGAGAACGAGCCGTTCTGGCTGTGCCGCCTGAAGTGCGTCACATGGATGGCGGATCATCCTGATGAGTGTAAAGACCTCGTAAAGGTAATCCACCGCTTCGAGGTGAACGACTTTTCAGAACTGCAGAAGCTTCAGAGCGTCAATGTCAACCCGCTTGCTGAACTCGGGCTGACCGGAGAGAGCTTTGCAACAACGGGAACCGGCGAGGAGCCTGCCGGAGCGGAAGCAGCAGCGACCCCGTTCACACCGGCCGCGGCATGCATGGCGATCGTTCTTGCAGCGGCGCTCCTATTTAGCAGAAGGCGATAAGTCTTCTGTTACCTTTTTCTTTTTTCCCTGTCGTGGTGGCACAATCGAATTATTCAGGCTCTCTCGGTAATTCGCGAGTGCAAGCACTTTTTCACTCTTCCGGAGGATCCGGTTATGGCAATGAAGATTAAACCACATAGAGCACAGAGGATCACAGAGAGCTGTTATTTTTATCTTTCACCCCCCTCTGTGTCACTCCGTGTCCTCTGTGGTTTTCCGAAACCTTATTCCGAAAATATCAAAAGTTTCCGGGGTTTTGGTCACTGCAACGCGAGATACCAAAGACCCATTATTCAGTGAAATACACTCCGATTTTGTGGCAGATAAATTCGTGGCATTCACCATCATTCGTGATCTATTGATGCTGATTTTAGCACGAATCGAGTGAATTGAGTGAATCGGCGGAAACCACTGGATTTTTAGACAGTGCCTGTCGTGGTTAAACAGATCACACTCAAAAGCGCGATATTTTGTTGCGATCGTTACATGGGAGATCATGCCGATTCCAAGACCTTCCGGCATGAAATCCATCATGGCAGCGCCATTAAAATCTTCAAAATGAGAAAAAGAGGAGCCACTGCCCCGGGTGGCTCCATCATTCCAGTCACTTTCAGCCCAGTTCAAACACTTGACTGTTGCACGCCCAGATCAGTGACCAGATACTCGTTGAACGCGCTTCCTTTCCGAACCGCACCCCCGCTTCTGTGTTCGATCGTTGCATTGCATGGCTGGAACGCCGCGAAATCAACAAACCCGACGTATCCGGGGAGGGTCTGGTTGAAATACGCAACGTTCTCGGCATTGACCGTAACATTCCAATCCGGGGTTGAATAGGTGACCGTACCCGGTCTACTTCTGTTAAACTCAGTTTCATTGATCCAATCTGACTCTATGATCGTTATTTCATCACCCGAGTATTCCGCAATCACCTTTCCGGAATTCTTATTCACATTCAGCAATGTCAGATGTTTGTACGAGTAGTTCTCGTAACCATCTGTCAAACTCCTGACCGCGTAGACGACCGCCTGATAGTCCCCTGCCGTAACTTCGGACCAGCTCCATCCATGCATATCCATTGGCCATGCCATACTGCTGCTGGGAATCATGTGGTCCATATATCCTTCTCCACCGCCGTATTTGACCTGGTATGTCTTGCCGTTCAGAACAATCGAACCGCCGAGGGTGCCGTATGAATGTTCATGAGTGATAAAGTTGAGCGGTTGATCTGCCTGGTCGATCGTCTTCTCCGCGACCGGCCAGAAGACCAGATCGGCATCC
>JAYEFS010000121.1:0-4250 GCA_034658695.1 Methanobacteriota archaeon
ATCGGAGATGGATGCTATTCCTGCCATGTCGAGCATGCAGAATCCATGGACTGTCTGGAATGCCATGAAGTCGAGCATGGATATGAACTGGCAGGAATAGCATCCATCTCCGATCAGGGGGGTCTCGTAGTCGAATGTTGTCGGACTCAGCTTGTAGCGTAGGGCATCGTAACTGGTGTCCTTTGCCGCATGCTTGCCTCCGGAGTCCATCAGATCGGTATATTCGCTAGCATGGCAGTCACCACAACCAGCGCTGGTGTCTGCGGAATGTGCCGTATGACAACTCCTGCAATCGCCTTCTATCGTGTTTGCATGCTGGTAATTCGCATGGCAGACTGTGCACTCGGAATACATCGGTGCAGTTGGTGTGGCATGACAGCGTGTACATTCCGCGGATATCATACCTTCGTGCAACTGCTCGCTCTTATGCACTGAAGTGTGACAGTCGGAATCTGTGCAGCCCCGCAAATATCCCTCTGTGCATGGCACAGCACGTTCGCCCCTGTGTTCGGGAACGATCGCATTGAAGACGAGAGGCCATGTACCCGCCCCAGCCATCTCCTGAGTACACTCAGCGTTGTGACAGCCACCACACTGTTGCATCTCGATTGAAGCATCCGAATCAAAAACGACGATCGAGACTATGACCAGCCCAAGAACCATCAGCATCAGCACGGCGAAGAATTGAGTTTTGTTCATGGTAGGTTCCTCAACATTATCATAAGATGTTATGTAAAACACATCAAATTCCTATAAATATGTTTCGGCGTTTTCCGCCAGATTGAATAATGCCTGCTGCAAATAGACACCATGGACTTCGAAGAACTACGCAATATCTTAAATAGGGAGCAAAAATCGAAACTCACAAAGCTCGATTCTGATTTTTATGAAAGTGTACGCGCATACCTTGATGGACTTCATGAGGAGCAGAAGACAGCATCCGGCAGGGAAGTCCAGTTTCTTGCCGACGAGATCGATGCAGCAAACGACCGTCTGCAGCGCATCTTCAAATTTCGGGTGGGAAAGCTCGTCAATCTCGCGTCGCTCAATCTGATGGAAGAGATTGATGGTACCAGAAACTACGTCGACGCGATGACCCCGATCGAGCGCGATATCTACCAGTCGGTACTCGATGCCATGAGGCGGGGCTGGTCTGCAATCGATGGGATGCTCGCACGCGAGTCACGCCCGCCTGCCCCGGTTTCGGGGGTGCAACCTGTCGAAAAGGCGGTTTTGGAGGAGGTTACGGCGCTGGCTGTGGAAAATGTCCGGTCAGCGTCAGAGTCGGACGAAGTGGGTGTTGAACCTGTTAAACCCATTGAGCCGGTGCATCGTGAACTGAGTGGTTTCACCGTGGTTCGCGTGCTCAAGGACCTGCCAACCTTCGTGGGTGCGGACAGCAACCATTACACGCTTGCAAAGAACGATGTACTCACGTTGCCAGACCTCAATGCGAGTGTGTTGTGCAAGCGCAGGGCGGTTTTGCCGATTGCGATACCTGCAAAGTGACGGTGGTGGGGGTGGCGATGCCGCATACACTGTGGGGGGTGTATTGTGCTGATGAGTCGTAATTAAATTGGAGACTTTTTATTATTTCCTGGTTACACCGGATTGTCTTGTGTAAGCACAACTGATAGAATAGGTCGCTATCGATCTAAAAGTCATTTACAGATTTACTCTGTGTAATCTGCGTTAATCAGTGGCAAATAAAACTTTTAGCCACTGATTAACACTGATTCAATGAAACATCTGCGTAAATTTATGAAAAATAGATATGCGAAATAATAGCCACTGAGAGAAATTACTCTGTGTGCTCGGCGGCACTGTCTGGAAATTCAGTGATTTTCGTAATGGTCAGTTGGATGTACAACAACGCAAAAGACGTGAAGACTGAGATTGACAACACCCTTCGCGTCTCTGCGCCCTTGCGCCTTTGCGTTAAATTGGAAAACAATAACGCAAAGACGCGATGGCGCAAAGAACAAAAGTCCCCGTGTGTATTTCACTGGAATTTTCGGTTGTGCCGCGCTCGGCGTACTCTGTGGCAGGATAGAATAGAGCGCCCATTTGAACGGTAGGTTGAATTGGATGTGGCTTATAAAAGAGAAACTCTGAAAAGCGCCTCAGGTCTCATAGGGTTCATCATCGTTTCAGCCACGATTTCATCATCGGCGCTTGACTATCACAATCAACGTATCGTAATCAGAACCACTTCCCAGCAGAACCAACCGCATGCACGATCAAATCTGCGCAGGACTTCATGTCGGCGAGCGAGAGCACCTCAACAGGCGAGTGGATGTAACGTGTCGCCATCGATAAAACTCCGGATGGGATTCCTTCGCGGGTCAGGCTGATTGCGGTCGCATCGGTGGTGCCACCATCCGAGACATCGAGCTGGTATGCGATCTTGTTCTCATCAGCTGTCTCTCGTAGCCACCCCAGAACCTTTGGGTGCGCGATAACGCCCCTTCCGCCTGCATCCATCACCGTTATGACTGCGCCCTTCCCGACCACCATCGCCGAGTCGGTCTTGGTGATTCCCGGGTGGTCGCCAGAGACACAGACATCGAGCGCAATCGCAACGTCCGGATTCAGCCCGAACGCAGATGTCTTTGCCCCCTTCAACCCAACCTCCTCCTGGACAGTGAAGACGGCATGCACGGTCGGCTCAATCTCGCGCTCATTGATCTGTTTCATTGCCTCTATGAGGAGCGCGACACCGGCACGATTATCGAGGGCTTTTCCAGTGATTCTGTCGTTTGCGAGCCTGACAAGGTTGCGGTCAATTGAGATTGCTGTCCCGACCTCAATACCCATACCTGCTGCCTCGTCTGCCGATGTTGCACCGACATCGACGAACATGTCCTTGGAATCCACTGGCTTCTTTCGGTCTTCCTCTTTCATGACGTGCGGCGGTTTTGATCCGATCACCCCTATGCAGGGGGTTTTTGAGTGAACAATCACCCTCTGATTGAGCAATGTCGGATCAAACCATCCGCCTACCTTCACGAACCTGAGGAAGCCCTCGTCGTCGACATGCTTTACAGCAAGCCCGATCTCGTCGAGATGTGCTGCAAGCATGATCTGCGGGCTTGCGTCTCCTTTTGTACCCTTCTTTGTGAATATCAAATTACCGGGCGCATCCACCCGAAGATCCCCGTAAGGGGCGAGTTCCTGCTCAACAATTGCACGAACACCGCCCTCGTATCCGGAGATTCCGTGTGCATCCGATAATCGCTGCAATAGCTCGTACATGACTATCCAAAGAGCGCACCGAGTCCTGCCATTCCGGTCTCTTCTTCTTCCTTCTTCTCTTCTTCAGTCGCTTCTTCAGCAGCGGGTGCTGCTTCTGCTGCCGGTGCCTCTGCCGATGCTGCCGGGGCTGGAGCTGCCGCGGAAGCCGCAACCGGCGCAACCGCTGCCTGTGCAATCGCGCTCTCGATGTCAACGCCATCGAGTGCTGCAACGAGTGCCTTCACCCTCGCATCATCCACATCGATTCCTGCCGCACCGAGCATGCTTACGATTCCGTCCTCTGTTATCTCCTTTCCAGCGCTGTGTAACATCATTGCTGCATATATATATTCCATATTTAGTTCACCTCATATCTGTGTATATCTAGTTATCGTATCATCCAAAGAGAAGACCGAGCCCTTCTGCTGCTTCCTCTTCGTTTCCTTCTTTATCCTCTTCGCCTGCCTCTTCCACATCCACAGTCTCCTCTGTTGCAGTCTCTTCAGCTTTCGCCTCGTCTGCTTCCTTCACTTCTTCCCTTTCAGCGATCATTTGCCCCAGAGACTCTCCGAGCGCAGCCGGATCAGTGATGCTTCCTGAAAGCGCAACCGCCTGTGAGTGTGCTCGCAATAGCAATGCATCGATTATCCCTGGTTCGGGTATCGCAGAATTTATGCCAAGGTTTCTCGCATCGCATGATGCCTTCGCAAGCAGCGTGTGAATCGTTGCAGCCGTCGGATACGCGATTGCGATTGCGAGATTGAACGCCTGCGCCACCGACGACGTGATATCGGATGCGTATTGTTCCTCGTCAATATCCAGGAGACTTGCCGCCATGATCGTGCCATTGTCACATACGGCACGGAGATTAATTCCCACAGTCATTGGGAATATTTCAAGGCGTGTAAGCATCTCAGATAGGGCACGCGAGAATCGACAAGGGCAAAGTCGTGATCCGTGAGACCAATGTGGTCGCGCATGCTGGCGAACCAGTCTCGCGTGCCCTATCTGAGATG
>JAYEFS010000122.1:0-16383 GCA_034658695.1 Methanobacteriota archaeon
CGCGTCTTGGCGTCTTGGCGTTTCTCTGATTTAACGCAAAGGCGCAGAGACGCAGAGCGGTGCCCGCGGCCCCACACATGTGAAGGTACCGATAGCGACCACAGAAAACGGCAGAACCAGGAAATTTCGTGAATGACACTGCAAGGCACCTTGCCACCCCTGTTATAAAAAAAAGCTCCGGATGTGCGCAAGCGCACACCCCAAACAAACTGTCACTATAGTAGTATAGTAGTTCTACCGGTTCAATCTACAACAGATGCTATTGCGAACCGTCTCATGACCTTCTCGACTTTGATTTTAACATTGTCTCCGACTTTAGTGCCTGGAACAAAGATCACAAAGCCCTGTAGGCGGGCTATACCATCGCCTTCTCTGGCGATGTCTTCGATGGTTACATCATATTCTGCATCTGCAGAAACAGGTGCATCGTACGAGTTTCGTTCAAACAAATCTATCTCTCCTTCCTATTTTGATTCAACCAACTTAAAAAACGCACATAGAACTGAAATACACAGATCCAATAGACAGCGTCGATAAGCCATTGATCAATTGATAATAGCAGTCCCGATATATAACCTTTTCGTGCCGAGATTGCTGTTGACCCTCGCAATTATCAGAAAGCTTAATGTGTCCGGGTTCCATAAATCGAGCGATGCAGAGTTATCAGAACGGTGATCAATTTGTGTGAAGAAGAAGAGCAGGCGCAGTTGCTGGACGACCTGGTGTCTGGCATTCAACTCGACAACGGAATCACAATAACAGTCGGTGACATCGAGATCAGCGTGCACAGCAATGAACTGTCATTTGACGAACTCGAAGTACGGCTCTTTTCCATAATCGACAAGATCGAGCGGCGATTTAAAGGGAGCGACAAAAATTACATGAATTACACTTCTTGAGGCGGATACATGGATCTAAATTTGAATGAACTCAGGCACGGCACCGAACTGCTGAAGCGAGGGTTTGCTGCTATGCAGAAGGGTGGCGTGATCATGGACGTGACGACGCCGGAGCAGGCAGCGATTGCAGAGGATGCTGGCGCGGTTGCTGTGATGGCGCTGCATGCGGTTCCATCCGAGATCAGGCGGGTGGGCGGTGTTGCAAGGATGGCGGACCCGCAGATCGTCTGCGAGATCATCGATTCGGTGAGTATACCGGTCATGGCAAAAGCCAGAATCGGGCATGTGATGGAAGCAAAGATCCTCGAGTCGATCGGCGCGGACATGATCGATGAGTCAGAGGTACTGACGCCCGCCGACGAGTTTCACATCGATAAAAGCCTGTTCACGGTGCCGTTTGTCTGCGGCGCACGAAATCTGGGTGAGGCGCTGCGGCGCATCTTTGAGGGTGCGGCGATGATCCGGACAAAAGGCGAAGCAGGCACTGGGGATGTGAGAGAAGCGGTCAGACATACAAAACTAATCCTGGGAAGCATCCGGTCGTTGAAAGGCAAGAACAGCGAGGAACTGGCGCGGGTGGCGCGGGAGATCGAAGCGCCCGTTGAACTGGTTATAGAGACCGCAGAGCTCCAGCGACTTCCTGTCGTAAACTTCGCAGCAGGCGGTGTTGCGACCCCTGCCGATGCTGCACTGATGATGTATCTTGGTTCTGACGGCGTCTTCGTCGGTTCAGGGATATTCACAGCAGAGAACCCGGAAAAGATGGCGGATGCGATCGTTGAGGCGGTCAACAACTACGAAGATCCTGCTGAGCTCGCCCAGATATCGAAAGGTCTCGGAGCCCAGATGAAGGGAATCGATATCGGTACGCTCTCCGAAGGCGAGACTTTGCAGACGCGCGGATGGTAGAATAGATAAAGAGATAGATATGATGGATGGGCAGATAGTAATCACAGCCGGTACAATCTGCCAGCCCACACCAGCTTGAAAGCGATGTCTTCCGCATTTCCATTTACATCAACCCTTTTCTCAATCAATTGCGCCCTCACATCTGCGAGCATCTTTTTTGCAAGGTTGAGATCACCGCCTGCAATAGCAATCTCGATTCGGTCATCCACAATTGACCGTAGTTTCTCCTGCACTTTATTCACATGGTGTTCGATATCCTCGTCACGACCGCGCTCGAACCTCCGCTGGCTCCACCCACCCTTGGTATGCTTCGCCTGAACACCGGTGCGCACGATCTCGGCATAGGTGACCTCCGGTCCCTCCACGATTCCAATTGTGGTGTGTCCCGCATGCGCCTGCACGACGCAGATTACGGATTCGCACGAAAGCATCGCTTCCAGGGGGGTAAGATTCAGCGCATCATCGGTCATCCACTCCGATCGCTTGATTTGGAAAGGGGGCACGATCGCAAGAGCGATTGCGTGGTTCTCGTCATAGAACAACGCTTTTCCGTTGTGTGATCTGATCTGATCGAACAGATACGCGCAGGTCTCATCGATGTAATCCCCAACCTCAAAATCAGCCACGTTCGCATTCGCATTGAGGTAAACAGAGTGAAATGTTTTGGATTCCGAGCGTATCGAACCTAATTCGACCACGATATTCTCAAAACTCTTCTTATTCAGCAAATATGTTCCGCTGAATGCGATGTTTTTTGATGCTTCTTCTTTCAATGTCGCAAGTTCGTTTTCAAGTGTCGTTATCTTCTGCTGGTCACGATTTAGCCTCTCTTCGACTTCCTGTTTCCTTGCGATTGCCATTTTGGTCTTTTCAGCTCTTCGGTCCAGTTTCGTCCCCAATTTCTGATTCTCTGCACGCAGTTCCCTAATCTGCTGTTGCAGTTCGTTGATCTGAGTTTTTTGTTTTTTAATTCCGAATAGGTCGAATGATTGTGCCATCGCTCTTTTAATGAGATTTGATAATACATAAAACGTATGCAAAGATGATTTTCGGACGCAGAGATAGGCGGATAGACGATAGAATATGGGGGATGGAAGCAACGTTAAGTACACCGCTGCCGATATGTGGGACAGATGAGACCATGCCAGTAATATCCAGCAAAACAAGAGCAGAGACATTAATTGAGGCATTGCCCTATATTCAGGAGTTTGCGGATTCGATCATGGTGATCAAGATCGGCGGGAACGCGATCGTCGAGCCGACGATCCTTGACGACATCGTCCGCGACATAATCCTCCTGCAGCACATCGGAATCCATCCGGTCATCGTGCACGGCGGAGGTCCTGAGATATCGGAGAAGATGAAACGTCTCGGCAAGACGCCTGAATTCGCAGGGGGATTGCGCATAACCGACGATGAGACCCTTGAAATCACGCGCATGGTGCTTGTTGGAAACGTTAACACGAGGATCGTCTCGCTCATCGGGAAATACGGCGGCAAAGGCATCGGTCTCTCTGGAAAGGACGGAAGACTGATTCTCGCCCGCAAGAAAGCGCCGGTGATCGTTGATGGCGCCGAAGACGAGATCGATCTGGGCTGGGTCGGCGAGACCGAGATCATCAACCCGGAGATTGTCATGATCACCTCGGGACGCGGATACATCCCGGTGATTGCGCCGATCGCCGTTGACCTTGCTGGAAACAGCCTGAATTTAAATGCCGATACCGTGTCAGGCGACATCGCCGCAGCCCTCCATGCAAAGAAGCTGATCCTCTTAACCGACGTGCCGGGTGTACTTTCGGACCCGTCCGATGAAGATACGCGCATATCACACATATCTGCACCGGAGGTGGACGATCTGATCGAGAAGGGTGTTGCCAGAGGCGGGATGATCCCTAAGCTCCGTGCAGGCGCATGTGCGATCTGCGGCGGCACCGAGAAGGTGCACATAATAGACGGCAGCAAGCCGCATTCGCTATTGCTGGAGCTGCTCACCGATGAGGGCATCGGGACGATGATGAAGTGAGCGCTCATCGATAATTATTTGCCATCATTATACAGTTTTTGATGATAAATCGATAGGTTTATATGGTATAACACTGTTTTGTTTCCATCAACTGTTGCGGCTGTAACCTGCCGCACTCCAGAAACAAGCACGGAGAAGATGGATGATGGATAAGAAAAACCCCAAAAAAGATTGGCAAGCAATCACCCCCACCCCAGTCACCGGCGTCCTCATACTGATCGCGATCACATTGTCGCTGGCAACGGTTGCCGGGTCGATGACGTATAGCACGAACGGTGACATGCATCTGGTGTTGGCAAGTGCGGAGCGAATAAACACAACGACGATCGAATTCACGTTTATGGGAGGACCTGATACCGGTTCTGTGCGACATCTGAACGCAACCGTGGACGGAACCAATGTTCCGGATACGCCGGTAGGGGACGAACTCATTGCCGACTCGGTCTGGTCATACACAGACGATGGGCTCACCAACCGGTGCCACGTGATCGTTGTTGCGACATTTGATGACGGTCACTCTCAGGTCGTTCTTGACACTCATGCGTGAATGACCTTGGCGTATTTTTTCATTGTCGCAAGGATGGGCGGGTCAGCAGAACTGCTCCGAAACGAATATGCCCAACAACGTGTGACAAACAGACAGCCCCCAATCTGTGTAAATCAGTGGCTGATAAGGGTTTTTAGCCACAGATTCACACTGATTCCACTGATCTTATTCACAAGTTACCCGAGCCCGTACTCCGGAACCACTCCGGCCCAGCCAAAACGTTAATTAACATTGACGCGTAATATGAACAATATGATAAAGGGGTGGTGAATTATATGAGGTATCTGTACCAAGATTCAATAGAAGTCCCTGTGCAGCGCAATTTCGTCCAGGACATGCGGGGCATCCTGGAAGTGAGTGAGAAGGTATGTCCGCTGGAGGGCACGGTCATATCTGCCAAGAAGAAGATTGAAGAGAGCAAGAGCGAGAGAGACGAGAAGATTTCCAGGATGAGACTGTTTGAAAGCGATTTTAAGTCACAATTGAGTGACATCGCCAAAAACGATTTCATGAAAACTGTTGAAATCTGCAAAAAATCTCTTACAGACCTTTGCGCTTCATGCGTGCGCGAGCAGATCGCAAAGATCGAGTCGGAGTATAACACAGTCCATGACAACCTCTCCGGGCAGGTCGATAGCGATTCAAAGCAGATCCACAAGCTCTTTGAGGAGTTTCTCGGGTCCGGCGTCTACAGCGCCACGCGCAGGTATGTGCTGAGTTCCAGGGATCAGGATGCGCTGCACGGCAAATTTACAGCGGATGTGAACAACGACGTATCATTCACATACAAGCTCTGGTTCAGGGACCCCATCTCGATAAAAGAGCTTGTTGGTTCGTTATTCGTACCGACGTGGGGGGAAACCGGGATATTTCACAAGGAGAATGTTGTGAAGATGCTGGACATCTCGAATCACCGTCTGGTCGATGTTGAATGCACAGATAAGCATGTAAACACAACTTTTGAGAGCAGAAAGGGTGAAGAGAAGGTAAGCATCAATATGAAACGTGATTCTGAGGACTATTCGATATTGTACTGCTCAACAGAGGTTGTTGACATAACAAAGGACAAAGCGATATCGGAGAAGATTAGTGGCGCAGATGTTGTCAAGCTCATGCGCAAAGTCATCGATTACGTGGAAGATTACGGAAACTATGTAACCTCTGACCTGGAAACGCTGACACTCGGCGGTTGCGATGTGGTTGAGGATTCGCTGTCATTAGACGCTCTGGAGGTCATATTCGGGGAATATGGCAGGCTTGCACGCGAATGCATGGAACACAGTGTGGCAAAGAACGAACTCATCATAAAGATCGAGTCGGACGACAGATCGCGAACCGAGCAATACATCTCGCTTTCAGAGATCAAGACAGCGTTATCCCAATTCGATGACTCGGGTGCGGCTCTCGCTGATGCGTTCGGATTGAGTGCGCTGGAGACTGCTGATTAGCAAGCCGCATTTGGAGCCTGCGGCAACCAGCAGCAAAACTATTAATCCAATAGGTCACAGGGATTTTGATGTTGCGTATAGCGTTACCAAAAGGAAGCCTCGAGGAACAGACGTTTCTTCTGTTCAAACAGGCTGATCTCCCGATCAAAAGGACAGAACGAGAGTACAATCCAAAGATCAACGATCCAAGGATCGGGAAAGTAAAAATACTCCGCCCACAGGAGATTCCCGGGTATGTGGCAGACGGGTACTTCGATTTAGGCATATCAGGGCATGACTGGGTGATTGAGTCCAATGCAGATGTTGTTGAGATCGCAGACCTGCCGTACAGCAAGCAGGGTGCCGGAATCGTCAAGATCGTGATCGCAGTGCCGGATGACCAGGAGATCGAATCGGCTTCCGAGATTGCACCGCACAGCAGGGTCACAACCGAGTATCCGAACATCACCAGAGATTATTTCGAGAAACTCACAATTCCCGTGGAGCTTCACTTTTCTTACGGTGCCACCGAGGCGAAGGTTCCTGATTTAATGGATGTCGTGGTCGATGTGACCGAGACCGGCTCAACGCTCAGGAAGAATAACTTGAAGATAATCGACGTGATGCTTGAATCGATTACGAAGCTTGTTGTGAACAGAGATAGCTGGGAGGACTCTGTGAAGCGAAAGGAGATTACAGAGATCAGAACGCTGCTTCTTTCAGTTATTGAGGCTCGTGGCAAGGTGCTTCTGGATATGAATGTACCCGCAGACAAACTCGACAGCCTGATCGCTGCGCTGCCTGCGATGAAGACGCCGACCGTCTCCAAACTGTACAACTCCGAATATTATGCAATCGAGACCGTGGTTGAGAAGGGCAGTGTGAACATTCTGATCCCTGAATTGAAGCGCCTCGGCGCAGAGGACATCCTGGAACTCGATATATCGAAGATTGTGCACTGAAAGTACGTGCGCGGGTAACTTGTGGTAGGAACCACGCGATTACACGGATTTCCACAAGATTTTTCTGGTTCTGCCGTTTTCTGTGGTCGCTATCGGTACCTTCACATGTTGTGGGGCCGCGGGCACCGCTCTGCGTCTCTGTGCCTTTGCGTTAAATCAGAGAAACGCCAAGACGCGAAGGCGCAAAGGATGAATAAGTCTCTTCTGACATCTTTTGAAAACCACAGAATCCATCAGAATCAGAGATTTTTGTGTTAATCTTGTATAATCTCGTGGTTTTATATGCGGATACCCACACAATATTGGGTAAGTACTACTGCTGAGCAATCTTTCCACCGTTTATCTTTTTTATGGGCGATCCATTAGTCGGCACAATCAGGGGTACTGCAGAAATTCAAAAGATTTATTAAGAATATGGGACATATATTGTTATATTCATGATTCCAGAGGAGATTAGGGGGTTCCTGTCTCAGGAAGGGGGCAGTTCACTGATCGTGCAGGGTAGTCCCGGCACCGGGAAGACGATTCTAGCACTCGAACTGATGGACACGTTTCTCGATTGCAACCCCATATACCTGACCACCAGATCGACGGCAGAAGCAGCATACCGATTATTCCCACGGCTGTGGCGGATGCATGATGACGTCGATGTCATCGAGACGAAGAGCGTGTTCTGGGACAAATTCTTCAAGAAAATCGATGACAAGACATTGCGTGTCGAAAAGGATGCTTTTGAGGTCTACGGAATGCTTGACGACCCCGGTAAAGCCGATCTGTCTGAATTTGACCAGATATGTGACCGGGTCGATGAGTTTCTGCCCAATGGGTCACTGCTCGTGCTAGACAGCCTCGAAGGCTTGTGCGACAAATACAAGGTGAGCGAGAAGTTCTTGATCGATCTTGTCACCAGATGCCTGATTGAACCCGCGCACACCAAGGTCATAATCGTGCTTGAGAAGAAGAGCAGCACGGAACTCGGCTATCTTGCTGACGGCGTGGTTACATTGCACCGGAACGATATCAGTGGCAGGCGTCTGAGGCTCATATCCATAGACAAGTTGCGTGGCGTCAGCATACCCCATCCAAACTATCTGTTCACGCTGGATACGGGCAGATTTTGGAGTTTTAATACGTTCAAGGTCGCACATCCTGCAGAGTACACACCTTATGAGTCGATTCCAAACACCAAAACACACTACTCGACCGGAAATCGAGATCTGGACGAAATATTGGATGGGTATCAGATCGGAAGCTACGTCCTGCTAGAAACCGGCGCGAATGTCGATAATTTCTTTTATGTGCTGCCGATGTTGACCGCTGCGAACGTGGTCGGGCAGGGCGGTTGTGCGGTTGTGCTCTCAATCGGAGGCGCAGGTTCAAGCGAGATTAAGAACTACGTCTTTGAGTATGGGCTGAGCGACAAACTGGACTCATTCAAAGTGGTGACCGAAAAGAATCCTGAGGAGCCGGTGACCGAGGACTTCGTTGCTGCTTATGATCGGGGGCGCTTCGCAGACCACTTCAACATACTTGATCGAGAGATGCAGAGCATGCATACGGAGCACGGAGGGGGCGCTATAAAGATTGTGGATTACGGGATTCTCGAGACGATACTTGACCAGAACATCCTCAAAAAATCGATCATCTCAGAGAAACAGTACACATCCGCAAACAAAATCCTGACGATTGCGATGTGTAAGCACAGTACTGCCCCTGAGATCAAGAGAACGCTTGCAGACGTTGCCGACGTCCATCTGAAACTCGATAAGTGCAATAACACGATGATTATCTATGGCGAGAAGCCGACGACCGGCATATACGTGATTGAGCCCGATGTCATGCGCGGTTACAAGGATGTGAAGCTGACCCCGATGCGGTGAGTCACTCCCGCCTGCGGTAGCCCCAGTAGATCACCGCTGCAAGCAGGAGCACCATGATGATGCCAATCATCGGAGCACCTGAGAATGAGACCTGAGTTGCGAACTTCTCTTGTGTCTCAACCTTCATCTCGTTTCCCTCGACGTAGTCAGACGGCTCGGAAAGACTTGCCTTGCCCTCTGGCTGGTTTGCATCCGTTCCAACCCCGCCCTCGGTTGCAGTCTCATTTGTAATAGAGCTGGAGCTGGATTCACTCTGATCTTCTTGATTCTCCCATTCAGGCGGATATGTGCCTGTGCCACTGCTCCCTCCCAAATTGCCTGATTGTCCCGCTGCATCCTGCACCATCGTAACAGCATCCATAATATCCCGATATGTTGTAGCATCTTCATCCGAGACCACACCGGGCATTGACATTATGCCTGACACAAACTTGTCGAGAAGCGGGTTTCCGCAGGTGTGGTGGCAGCAGGTGACGCCATTCTTGACAATGGATTCGACATAATCAGAGACAAGCGTCTCCAGGACATCATCTGATGGGTCCCAGTAGCCCTTGCGAACCATCTCAAGCATTCTGCCGGTCATCGACTGGTATGCATACGGATTGTTCTCATCGAAGAAGTCACTCAGCCCGAGATCGTAGATGTCGGTTACGTAGATGTCGTACGCCTGCTGCCACATACTATCTGTGACCAGATCCGGCATCGTGTAGTCCCACATCCCGAGATGTTCCATGAATTTCGCAATCTCACGCGCTCCTGCGTACCCCTCACCCATCATACCCTCAATCCATGTCGGGTTGGCATATCTGGCATAGATCTCCTGCGTGAACCGCTCTTCAAGCGAGTCTACGACGACATTCTCTGAGTCGCGGTTGTCGGTTATGTACGCGCCGGGCGTCTCGCCTGTCAGGTATCTGATCGCACACGCAGACCCGCCCACATACTGGACGACGTCGTCATTGTCCAGCAACCCGTAGAGGTTTGAGTTCATGTTGTGCACGATGGCATCGACATCAGCCAGATTGATCTCGAAGATCTCGATTCCCGGAACGCCCCAGACGCCGTCTCCATAGATGTAGTTCATCCTCTCGATGAAGAGCTCTCCGATTTTGGAATCGTTTGTCCACGTACCGCTTGCGCTGAGCGCGGAGTCGAGATTTGGTCCGTACGTTCCGGGCGCTTCAAGGAAGATTCTGGACATCGAGAAGTACCGGGCCTCAGAATCGTTGTATCCGAGATTCAGAAGCGCCTGATATATTATCTCCGAGTTTTCCTTAACATAATTCGGGTACGCAGTCCCGTTTGGATAGGTATCGTTTGCTGTTGCCGCAAGCCTGATTGCTCTGTCGATCAGTCTCAGCGATTTTGGAGAGAAGTCCCGCTCAAGCCCTGATGGCAGAACAACAACATCGATTCTCGGACGCTTGAGCTCACTCACCGGTATCAACTCGACATCGATTACCTTGTCGTACTCATCCCTCAGGGGCTTTGCGCCGACGAGGCGGAGTATCTCACTCTCAACAACGCCGCCGTCTGTTGTGCACCATGCCCAGAGGATGATCTCGAGTTTTCTCGGATACGCGTCGTTGTGGTCCACACGGTATCGCTCAACCAGTCTCTCTGCCATCTCTGTACCGGTTTTGTAGGCTGCCGCTGTCGGTATCCTGTCCGGGTTCAGTGAGTGGAAGTTTCTTCCTGTCGGGAGCGCATCAGGGTCTCTGATTGGATCATCGGCAGAGGACGGTGGGATGTAGCTGCCGTTCAAGCCGGCAAGCGTCCGCGGAACCTCGATATCGCACGCCGCGATATTCTCTTCGAAGCGAATTGCACGCTCGAGCAAGGCGGTGATGTTTTCGCTGACGTCAGAATCGTTCACACCAAATACAGTCATCTGCGCCGCTTCCGGAGTTGTGCCGTTAATCAGAACGAGGTTGAGCAGGTCTTCTGTGCAGTTGTCCAGTCTCGACTCATTTGCAACCTGTGTCGGGTCCGGATATCCGGAGTACCCGATCATCGCTGCGACCTCCCTCCTGTAGACGTCCCGTAACATCGAACCCACCATCAGAACCATCGGGTCGCCTGTTGGCGGATCGCCGAAGGTGTGCAGCCCGTAAGGGATATTTGACATCTTGATATCGTAGAGATAGTCGGCAATTTCATCTGTGAACTCACAAAACAAGGTCTCATTCTCCACAATCTCTGGTGATTCGGTCAGGTTGACCTTGAGCGCGTCCTCAAGATGCAGTTCCTGGTACAGCGAGATGATCTGCGCTTTGTACTCGTCCGCAACAGTGGTATTCTCATGAGCCAGCTCGTAATCCGAGATCGTCTGGAGAAGATTGGTCAGATTTCCGTACAGCCCTGATGCGATGATCGGTGGCGTCAGATGCGTGATCATGGTCGCACTGCCCCTCCGCTTTGCCTGCGTGCCCTCTGCGATATTGTCAACAATGTAAGGGTAGACCACAGGTATGTCCTGAATCAGGATTGCGGGCCAGCAGTCCCTCTGTGATAATCCGGATTCCTTACCTGGAAGCCACTCCTGGGTTCCGTGCTTTCCGAAGTGGATGATCGCATCCGCACCGAACCCGCCGGATTCCCGCTCCTGTTTGAGCCAGAGATAGAACGCTATGTACTGGTGGTGCGGCGGAACGTCCCTGTTATGGTACAGGACGGTGTTGTTCTGAAGCCAGCCTCTTGTTGGTTGTGGCGTCAGGATCACGTTTCCGAATGAGAGCTTCGGGAAGACAAAGTACTCCCCGGCATCGTTCTTCCACGTCATGATCTCGCCAGGGGGAGGTCCCCACCGCTCAATGACCTCGTCCTGCCGCGGCTGTTCGAGTTCGCCGAACCATTTGAGATACGTCTCAACGGGAACCAGGGTTGCGTTGCCAGCAGTAACCATCTTATCGAGTTCCCCTGGAGCCCACGTCCCGACGTTCGTGCCTTCATGCATCATCAGATCGATCAGTACTTTTTCATCAGGTATATCCCCGGTTACGTTGTATCCTGCTTCTTTCATCTCATCTAAGATGTTTCGCAGACTCGGGGGCACGTTGACATAACATGCTCCGAGATTGTCCTTGCCGCCGCCGTGATTGTAGTAGATCATCGCGACCCTGCGCTCGCTCTCCAGGATATGGCGAAGACGCGCCCACGAGATCGCCCGATCAGATATCCAGTCGATCTGCTCATCGATGGGGTGATATTCGGTGTCTGATATGTTCTTCCCGGCAATAACAATCGGATCGATTACGCCGTCGAGTTCGGGGAGCCCCACCTGAAAGCCCAGGTCCATAATCGAGATCCCGTGACTCGTCTCATTTCGCCATGCATCAGCGTTCATGTAGTACAACCTGACCGCCCGCATAACAGGCACGTTCATCGTCTCAAGGTCTCGTATTCCCTGATCAGAATCACCCATGTTGATCCGGAACGACTTCGTGCAGATTATGGCATCAACGATCGTTGAGTTGTTCATGATATAGAACCGCTTTATGTGGTTAGTTCCTGTGAATCCGATCAGGATTACGTTTGCGCCCTTCCGTTCCAGCGTATGGAGGAGCGTCTGTACATCTGGCGATCTTATGGATTCGTGCCACGCAACAACCCCGATCGTCAGATTATCAGGACTGTACCGGTAGCCGACTCTGGTCTCGCCGGAATACCATTCAAGATACTCCGTGGTGTTGAGGAACAATTTCGGGGCATCGGGATGGTATATATATGCTTTCGGGCTTGGAATCGGGTCTTTTATGTCGCCGATCAATCCGCAGAAGCTAATCTCAAGATATGTTAGCAGCCGTGCAATATTTTCGCAATCGTAGTTGTCCCAGTACTTCAGAATCAATGGGTGCTCGGTCAGGTTGACATTTCCAAAGATCATATCATATCCTTCCGAATGGATGCTTATGATCGGAATTCCTGCATTGTTTGCAGCTGCAACCGGCTCCATCAGGTTTTTTGCGGAACTACCGCCGATGTGCTCGAGAAATATCAGATTGTACCCTGTGAGATCAGTTCCGCTCTCGACCTCGGACGGATGGAGGAGTGTTATGTTCAGGTTGCTCTCAACGGATGCGGATTCGATGAAATCATGGCGCTCAACCGAAATTATGATCGCTTCCGGCTTTTCATCGATTGTCTGCGTTGTGATTATGATTGCCATCGTGGAGTTCTCCGGAACAACTGTGGAATCACCGTAGTAGAACGTGACCACATCGCGGGCATCGCTCGCTGCGTTCAACTCGTACTTGTTTGCGCCCACCCTGGATTCCAAGCCGTCGTTCACCCGGTAATGCCACCTGGTACCTTCTGTTTCATCATTCGAGAGCCCTGCAACCGAATCGATTGTGAGTGTGCCGTTTGCGGCATAACCGGAATCGTTGATCGTGAAATTGAAATTGCCGTATCTCGCCCCCGCAGCCTTCACGAATGCGCCGAGCGCTGTTGTGCGGTTGATCGTGTAGTTTGTATCTGTATTGACCCCCTCCGCTGTTACATTCAACGTCTCTCCCTTGAGCAGCACTACGCCCCCATTCCAGAACGCTTCCGGAGTTCCGAACGCGTACAGGTACCCGGTATCAGAGCCGATGAAGAGTGTTCCGTCAGAGATCGATGGCGGTGACATGATGTAGTCCCCAGTATCGTAGCTCCAGCGAAGCATGCCGTCGGTTGCATTCAGTGCGTAGACCGTGCCGTCGCCGGAGTTCGTTCCAAAGTAGACCGTATCGCATGCAACAACAGGTGATGATAGGATTGCACCATTCACTGATTTATTCCATATCTCGCTTCCATCGGTTGCATCGAAGCAGTAAAACTTCTTTTCTAACGTGCTCGAACCGATGTAAACCCTGCCGTGAGAGATCGCGGGCGAGGAGATCGTACTCTTCAGATCACGGCGCCATAGCTCATCTCCAGCCATATCGAGGGCATACATCCTCTTCTTCGTTGCAAAGAAGACCACACCACCCGCAATTGTGGGCGTCGTCTTGATCATATCAGACGTGTTGAATCTCCACAGAATCGAATGATCGCTGATATTCACGCAGTAGAGCGCGGGGTTGCCACCCGCAAAGAAGACCATGCCACATTCTGCCGCAGGGGACGCGTAATGATCGAGGTTACCGGAAGTGTCAATCTCCCAGAGTTCATCTCCATTAAAATCAAATGCATACAACTTCGCATCAGAAAAACTGTTCACAAAGACCATGTCATTGTAGATGAGCGGCGATGATGCAACGCCCCAATATGAAGGGTCCTCATCAATTGTGATGTTCCACATCGCCATCCCATCATTTGCGTTCGCACAGTAGAGATCCCCGGTGCACGAGCCCACAAAGACCCGATCACCCGATACGGCAGGCGTGGATGCACTACCGCCCCCCGAGAGAGGGTTTCTCCAGAGAATCTCGCCGGTGTGTTTATTCAGGCAGAACAATCCGAGATTGCTGCTCTTTCCCATAGGGGGCCATGTCGAGACATAGACAAGGTCGCCGGCGATACTTGCGCCGCCTCCGATGTAGCCTGCCGATGGCGACGTCTTCCAGAGAAGCGCGTCTGTGAGTGGGGCGTCTCCGCTCACGTTTCCTGTGCGCTGCGGGTTGTGATGGAACTGGGGGTAGTCGGATGCGGGTGCGGACACTGATGCGATCGCTGTTGCGAGTGTAAGTATGAGTATTAACAAGACGGTGGTTGCTGCTCTGGGTGCGGTCTTCGGGTTCATGGCATACCATGTTGTTTACCTTAACTTAAATGTAGATGGTTAGAGGGGCGAGTCAACCATGGCAGCGGTGCCAGGGGACAGATCGCGTACGGCGTTAGTTCAACGATCGATGATTTTATTGCGTATGACGCAAAACCCGGACAATGGCAACAGACCTCGTGATACAAGCTCATATATCAACAACAAAACTCAGATATAGAGAGGACGAGATTGTGCATGATGCACTAAAAATATTCTTCAGTGTGAATAAGGAGATGAGAGAACATATAGCTATAGAGCTCTACGAATGTGCTGAGATCAGCGTGGGCAAGGCATGTGAAATTGCAGACACATCCTATGAGAATATGAAAAATCTGTTATATAAAAATAATGTTCTTGTGAGAAGGGGTCCGGCATCAGCAGAAGAGTTGAAAGCGAAGGCGAAGAAACTCGCAGACCTATTGTAGTCGATACAGGGTTCTTGAGCGCCATCTTGAAGATCGGTCGCCTGGACATGATACTCCAATTTTGCGATTGCATGGAATAACGTTTGAAGTTTACGAGGAGATGAGTGTCTGCCAGTCATTGATTAAATCATTAGCAATCGAGCTACAGAAGGGAACCGTCGTACTGATGGAATCTTCTGATTTCACACATCTGGTAAAGAGGGCGTGATCGCATCTACCTGTGGCGGGATTGCCTTTATAGAGGACAGGAAAGCAGAAGAAGTCGCAGATGTGGAGGGAATACCTGTATTCAACATTCCGGAATTGCTTTTTGTGTGTAAAAAGAAAGGGTTGCTTGATAAATCCGATCTGGTGCAGATAATCGATGAACTGAGAGCGAAGGATGGATAGGTACTCAGAAAAGATGTCGAATGTGAACTGATTGATGTGTGATGTCCCTGATTGAACGGTTCTTATCACAACCGGATCGCTTCTGTCGCCATTGACTATTGTCGCGACAATTTAATTTGTGGACATAATAAAAAATCTCCATATCATGCTATACATCGCTATCGCGCGACAATCAACGAGACTCATAACATTCTTCGACTTCTCAAGAGTGCGTTCTCAAGAATGGTTTATATAACATGGGTTCTTATCCACAACAGTATGAAACACGGGGAACTCCGCCATGATTTATGCACGATACCGTTTTTGACTGATCATGTAGTGATGACACTGAAGTATCATGGGAAGATTCCGGTTGGAGATAATCGCCGCTGCACCGGGCAGCAATTCTAATTATGGAATGACATTTTGTTTGGCGCACACTATCAGTACATTATGCAAATAATTAATGCGATATAACTTAGAAAAGTGACATGTTTTTTAAGAAACACTATCGCAATTTTATCTTTTTTTGCTGTTTCGGGTCGTTGATGCCCGAGAGAATTTTCAAAATGAGAATTGCTGTGCACCGGGGGTTACCTGTGAGGCATGTAGAGAGGTGAATATCAGGACGCAGGAATCGTATGCGCGGAACGATGAATCGCTATGTACAGGCTCCGTACTTAAGTCCGGGGTTTAGTGACTTTAAACAGGAAGAGGTGCAAAATTTTGGTCAGGAGGAAATAAAATGTATCCATATGATTTTGAGCCAAAACAAAAATCATTGCGTAAAGAAATTTTTGTGGCTATGCCTTTCGCTGAAGAATCTGATAAAATTTATAAAAAACTAATAAAACCTGCTGTTGAGAAAGCTAATGAGAAGTTAAAAGATTCAGGGGATGAAGAATTAAAGCCATACAGAACGAAAGATGACCCTCGAACCGTTTCAGGATGGATAAATATTTTAGAGCATTTATTTACGGCGCAAATTGTTCTTGGCGTCTTGACTTCAGATAATGCAAATGTCTTTTATGAATTAGGTATTGCTCATGCAACCCAACCAATTACAGGTTGAGTTTGCTATGAAAGTGGGACACTAACATGGTCGTATTTATCCAATTATGCTTAATTATATATAACATTTTTGATCCCAAACGCCACTGATCTTATCTCCTTCAAAGATCCATCATCCAGTT
>JAYEFS010000123.1:0-16357 GCA_034658695.1 Methanobacteriota archaeon
AATCTGGTTCCGGGTACGAAATCGAGGTAGATATCTATTTGTTTCTCGTCGGGATCGAAATCTATCTTCGTAAGTACCCATGGATCGTCTATATTCAATGCTCTTCGGAAAAGATCTTCGTACATCTAATATTCATCTCCTTCTGTGATGATTCGATTGTTGACGTCAGGGTATTAAAGTACCCATACAAAACAGCGGAGAGCCTGATTTATCTTCGATTTGGGCACCTGGATTTCCAGTTACCCACATGAAATAGCGAAGAGCCATTTTGCGTCACATTTCGTTTAATCAACAGCATCAGAACACAGTTGAACGAAAGTGTACGGATTAGCTCCTGAAAGACGCTCTTATCTAAATTGGCGTACCTTCGTTCTGTGTCATCTCTTGAAAGCCCTTCACCAGCACCTTTGTGATCGGTCCGACCGATCCATCACCGATCGGGTGCCCATCGATTAAGGTGATCGGCGCAACCTCGGCTGCGGTGCCGGTCACAAAGACCTCATCTGCAGTGTACAGATCAAACAAGCCCAGATCTGTCTCCCGCACCGTGTAGTCGCGATCTCCGGCAATCTCAATTGCGGCAGCGCGCGTGATTCCGCGCAGGTTGTTCATGACCGGGGGGGTTGAGATTGTATTATTCTTCACAACAAAGATGTTGTCACCGGATCCTTCTGAGATATTCCCGTGTATATCAAGAATGATCGCCTCATCTCCACCCTTGTAGTTTGCTTCGATCTTTGCAAGGATGTTATTGAGATAATTCAGAGACTTGATATTCGGAGACAACGATTCAGGCGCATTCCTTCGCACCGTGACTGTGACCGCGGTTAGCCCATTGTCGTACAGATCGCCGTACATCGCACCCCACGACTGGGTTATAATAAACACATTCGCTCTTTTGCACTTTCTCGGGTCGAGACCGAGATCGCCAACTCCTCTCGACACGATCGGACGGATGTATGCATCTCGCAGATCATTGACCCGTATCGTCTCAAGGATGGCGTCTCTCATCTCGTCCTTTGAGAGCGGGATATCCAGCATGATCGCCTTTGCCGAGTCGTATAAACGATCGATGTGCTCATCCAGCCGGAAGACACGCCTATTGTATGCGCGTATCCCTTCGAAGACCCCATCACCGTATAAGAAGCCATGATCATAGATCGAGGTCACTGCCTGATCCTGTGGAACAAAATCGCCATTTGCATAAACCTGTAACATAGTATCAACCTGCATATCGTTATGCCCTATCGTTATGCATGATCCTTTATAGATGTTGCGACTGCATCAAAAACCAGTTGTGTGCCCACAACAAGCCCGTGCCGGTCTGAGGTTCCGGAATTGGTCTCCAGCATGTATGAAACATCCTTGACGCACCTGTAACCGATCCACGGGTCCAATCTTGTGATATCGATGATTCGTTTATCACCGTTCAGGAAGATTACATCGATCGGAAACCGCATGAAAAGGGCGTGCACTGAGACTCTTTTCGGTTTTGAGAATACGAAAACCATGGCGTAATCATCGGGTATGCTTCGTCTGAACATGAGCCCGCGCATCATGTCAATCGCACTACGCACACACTCAATGTGAGTTGCGATACGCATACCATCATCTTTTAATATCATCATGCCAAAGTGATTTTAGCATTCACTACAATACATAGCTATTGGAGGTAGCATCCAGACAATGAGTTCAGAAATGTGCATCGTATGTGGGCTTCCCAAGGAACTATGCATCTGCGAGGAAGTCGCAAAAGAGCAGCAGTGGATTACGGTCAAGGTTAGACGGCGCAGATACGGAAAAGAGGTAACGGTCATCGATGGGATGGACCCGCACGATATCGATCTGCACGAACTTTCGACGTTCTTGAAATCCAGATTTGCGTGCGGCGGAACTGTGAAGAACGAGACAATCGAACTACAGGGGAACCACAAAGACCGTATCAAAGGAATACTTATAGAGAGAGGTTTTTCAGACAGTCAGATCAAGATATAACATGAAACGAATCTATTTAGACCACGCAGCCACAACCGCAGTGGATCGCGAGGTCGTGCAGGCGATGATTCCGTATTTTGCCGAGACTTTCGGCAACGCATCAAGTCTGCATTCGTTCGGACGCGACGCTAGGCATGCGCTGGGCGCTGCAAGACAGACAGTTGCAGATGCGTTGGGCGCAGAGACGGACGAGATCTTTTTTACATCAGGCGGCACTGAATCTGATAACCTTGCACTGAAAGGAGTCGGGAAGGGGCATATCATCACCAGTTTGATCGAGCACCCCGCGATCCTGAACACGTGCCGGTATCTGGAGAATCATGGTTGCGATGTAACATATCTACCGGTTGATTCCGGTGGGCTGGTTGATCCCGGCAACATTGAATCCGCAATCCGCAATGACACGAAGATAATCTCGATCATGCATGCGAATAATGAGATCGGGACGATTCAACCGGTCGCAGAGATCGGCAAAATCGCACAGGACAACGGAGTTCTCTTCCACACCGACGCGGTTCAGTCATTTGGAAAGACAGAGACCGATCTGCAGAAGATGAATATAGACCTGCTGTCGCTCTCTTCGCACAAGATATACGGTCCAAAGGGCGTTGGAGCCCTGTATGTGCGGGAAGGAACAGAGATTAATCCTCTGATGCATGGCGGAGGGCATGAGTCCGGATTGCGGTCGGGAACCGAGAATGTCGCAGGGATCGTTGGCTTTGCAAAGGCGGTATCGCTTGCTATTGAGCGATTCGAGTCAGATACCAGGCACTTAACCAATCTGCGGGAGATTTTGATTGACGGGGTGATTGACACAATCGATGATGTGCACCTGAACGGACATCCGACAAAGCGGCTCCCGAACAACGCGAATCTGAGATTCGACTTTGTTGAAGGGGAGGCGATGCTCCTGCACCTCGACCTCAGGGGGGTCGCAGTATCCACCGGCTCTGCGTGCTCATCGACGTCAAAAGACCCATCCCACGTACTACTTGCAATAGGGCTCGCTCCTGAGAATATTCACGGCTCGATCCGTTTCACGCTCGGAAGAGAGAATACAGTAGAGGAGATAGAATACGTGCATAAAGTGCTTCCTGAAATCGTTGGCAAATTGCGCGCAATATCGCCGCTTGCCAGCAATGGCAACAGTAGGTAGCAGTAGCAGCAGTAGTGGCAGGTGATCGGAATTGCGATAGAGTACACGGAAAAAGTGATGGATCATTTTCTGAATCCGAGAAACATCGGCGAGATTCCGGATGCAGACGGGGTTGGAATGATAGGTAATCAGGTCTGCGGGGACATGACCAACATCTACATCAAAGTTAAGGACGGCAGGATCTCCGATATCAAATTCAAGACCTTCGGATGCGGTGCAGCGATCGCAACAGCGAGTATGACAACCAAACTTGCGCTCGGAAAGACTCTTCAGGAGGCTCTCGCAATCACAAGAGACGCGGTCGCTGATGCGCTGGACGGGTTGCCTGAATCGAAGTTGCACTGCTCAAATCTCGCCGCGGATGCGCTGCATGCTGCAATCAAGGAATATATGGCGAAGAATTAGTGGGATTAGTATGATTAGCACTATCAGGATTGATATGGAGTGGTCTACTCATCTTGATAGCCCCAGCCCCATCAGAAACACCGTGCCAAGCCGCCGGTGGGATTCGAACCCACGATCTGCTGATTACGAATCAGCCGCTTTACCGAGCTAAGCCACAGCGGCACCTGTCACAACATAACATGATTGCGATCACAACATTTAAGAGTTGCGACAGGGCGAGGTCACAGTACCTATGAGAATCATTGCATTTGTTGGCATGCCGGCATCAGGAAAGTCAAAGGCAGCAAAAGTGGCACGCAAGCGCGGCATCCCCGTAATCGTGATGGGAGATTCCGTTCGTGAAGAGGCTAAGCGACGCGGACTCGACACGAGTGATGCGGAGATCGGCGGGCTGGCTGATCAGTTGAGGGCAAGAGAGGGTATGGACGCAATCGCAAAACGCTGTGTTCCGAAGATTCGTGAACTGGATGGGAATTCCGGGCTTGTGCTGATCGATGGCGTCAGAGGGCTTGCAGAGGTGGATCGGTTCAGGCACGAGTTCGGCGATGATTTCGTGTTGATCGCAATCACTGCGCCGATTGAGACACGTCTTGCACGAATCAGTGGCAGAAGGCGGTCCGACGCCATCACCAGCATCGAATCACTGAGAGCGCGGGATGAGCGTGAACTAAGATGGGGTATCGGGGATGCGATCACGTCATCCGATCACGTCATCCGGAATACTGGCACGATCAACCGTTTTCTGAAGGAGGTCGGGCTTATGATCGATGAACTTCAATCCGGATGACCGGATAGTAGAATTTTTATACATGCGCGGGTAACTTGTGGTTGTATCTGTTGATATCCGCAGAATATTGAGTAAGTACGGATTTTTGAGGTCAAAAGGCATGACAAAAGCACTAATAAGCGTATCTGACAAAAGAGGTATGAAAAGGTTTGCAGAGCAGCTATCCGATCTTGGGGTGGAGATAATTGCAACGGAAGGAACTGCAAGAGAGATATCCAAAAATGGAATACCTGTAACCCACGTATCCGAGATAACCGGATTCGCTGAGATGCTGAGCGGCGGAATAAAGACGCTCCATCCAATGGTTCATGCCGCAATCGCAACCGGCGAGATTGCAATCGTCGTTGTGAACTTGATCCCGCTGACAACAGTAGTTGAGAGTATGGACATTGGCGGCGTTGCGCTCCTGAAATCAGCAATAAAGAACTGGATGAGCGTTGCTGCCGTAACAGACCCCGGGCAGTACGGCGCAGTAATCGAGGAGATCGGCAGCAGTGGGGGTGTCTCCTCCGAAACACGGTTGAAACTCGCAGAACAGGCGTCAGTGTACATCGTTGCGTACGAAACAGAGGTCTGCCACATTCTCAGGGAACTTATGGATTCGGAGGGGTGATTCTTATCCATTTCAAGCAAAAAAGGCGGCACGGGAACGGAATTGCGAATATGCTCAATAACGTGTGGCAAATAGGGTTCTCCGCTGTTTTGTATGGGTAATGCGATGTCCCCAACATCAACTGAAACAGATCACAGGAGGGACGTATTGAATGCAGAGCCCCTACTGTTATCGAAATGCCCATGATTTCATCACCAAGATATATCTTTGATAGGATATCTTAACATCATTTCACCCACACGAAATAGCGAAGAGCCGCAAATAGATAACCCCCGATCTGTGTAATCTGTGTGAATCAGTGGCTGATAAGGGTTTTTAGCCATCGATTAACACTGATTCCACTGATTTTATCCACAAGTTGTCGAGCATGTACGAAATGACCACGATTGCGGTCTATGCTCGCTCGTATGCCCTGTGAATGCGATAACTGAGAACAAGAGAGCGTTCGGCATCGTCAGAACGGGTGAATGGTATCGTCTACTGGAAACTGAACACCATGTTAGATGATCGGTTCTGTGTATCGGGCGCGATTCCTGCATTCTCATAACCGAACCCGCGTCATTCGGATTGTACACCACCTGAAATGCTACTGGCATAATTCTATATACTACAAGAACGCATCAATCTTCAATGCGAATCGCATCAACCCTTGAACTGCTGGACAAGCCCGGGCACCTGCTGGCGGCACTTGCCCCGCTATCAGCTCTCGGCGGAAATATCATCAGCATAGTGCACCATCGCGATCAGCGGACGTCGAGAGGCAATATCCCGGTACAGATCGTATTCGAGATTAATGAGAACAAGCGGCAGTTGCTGATCGGAGAACTCGAAAAAAGCGGCGTCACCGTCGCCAGTATTGACGAAACTCACCTGATCGAACGTGAGTCGGTGATCTTGATCGGACACATCATACACACCGACATCAAGGACACGATCAACCGCATCGACCGCACCGGGTTTGCTGAGGTTACCGACATCTCCATTGCGATGCCCGCAATCGAGGGCGAATCCTCAGCATATATGCTGATTGAGGCTGTGGGCAAGTCGGAACTTGCAGCAGCGATTGCAATTCTGAAGGAGATTGCGGATCAGAAGGATCTGCTGGTGATTGAACCTGTGCGGAATTAGCTGGCGAGGGGGCAGCCCATGCTAAACATCCATGACCTCTCATCATCGTTCGAAGCGAGAAAGGACGCAATCGTGAACTACGAGCAAGAGACATCGGATGAACTCGTTCTGTACAGGGGTGCAATACCCAATCTAAACGATGCGGACACCCCCCTCAACAATTTTCTGCCGCGGTACAGCGGTGCAATGATCTTTGAGCCGGGAGCAACCATCAGACGATTCCAGCCGGCTCAATCGTGGAGAGACAGAGACGATGCGATGAAGTGGGTGGACTCTGTCCTGGGTGGCGTTCCTGTCGGGTCTGTGGACGGAAGCCAGATATATCCCGACAAAAACCGCGGAATTCCGATTGCGGTCGTTCAGGTCGGAAGCGTCTACAACAAACACACGATCAGCCGTGAGTATACAGAGAGCGTGAGCACAACCCTGATCACGCCTGACGAGTTCGCAGACGCAGGTGTATACGCGTTCGGCAAGGAATTTGTGGACGCCAGACGTTTTGCCATGGAATGCGATGCCTTAATCGACCTGATGCGCACGCATAATTCCGTGCACCTGCTCCTCGACGGGTCACTGATTCTCTCGCACATCAATGTGCTGAGCAAAAATATAAAAGAGATATATCTCGATGCGATGATGCGGCTGCTCGATGCGTCGAACGAGACCAAACATCCGATAATCGGATATGTGGATGTAAGCGTGCAAAGAGACGTAATAACGCTGATGCGCCACATCTATGCACTGAAAGAGACGAAGAGACTCTTCGATCCGGTCATGTTTGCGGATGAACTGAACTGGGGCGACCGGACCAAGGCATTCATCTGCAACCGGGACGACCGCCGCGGAACAGACAATCCCTCGGTTCTCGACGCATACATGGGGTATCGTGAGGGCATCGCATTCTTCTACATGCGGATGGGCGATCTTCCGAGCCGAATTGAGTTTCCGGTCTGGTGCGCAGGCAAGGGCAAGATCGACCGCATCGCAGACATCATCCGTGCGGAGACGATCATTCGCGGGAGTTATCCTGATATTCTGATGATAGCGCACAGGAATGCGGTGATCGCGAGAAAGGAGCACGAGGTATTCTATGGGATGCTGAACCGTTTCTGTGCGGAGCAGGGGATCGCTGTGCATGCCGGTGCAAAGCAAGAGTACAAGGAGCGGGATCGCCGGTTTTCTTTGCTGTGACGGATTTTTGGGATGGCTAAAGGGACTTCAATATCCTCTGCGGTTTTATTTATCATGGCATGTTCTTTATATGTACGTGTTTAGCTAACCACAAGATTACACAGATTTCCACGAGAAAGTATGCGGGGCAGGAGGCTCTTCGCTATTTCGTGTGGGTGAAATGGGGTTAAGATATCCTATCAAAGATATATCTTGGTGCTGAAATCCTGGGCATTTCGATAACAGTAGGGGCTCTGCATTCAATACGCCACTCCTGTGATCTGTTTCAGTTGATGTTGGGGGCATCGCATTACCCATACAAAACAGCGGAGAGCCGATAAAGCTGCCCGAAATCAGTCCGTTTCTGAACAGGTGAGCGATCCACTGGCAGTCTTTGACATCTGTCTTCCTTCCAGGGACGTTTTTGATGTGCTGTGCGTTTGCAAGGACTATATCAAAGTCATCCTCAAGAATATTGAAGATCGGCTTCCAATAGATGCCTGTACTCTCCATTGCCACTGCGGTCACACCGTATTCCTTCATCCATTCGCTTAGCTTCCGAAGATCGTTAGTCATCGTCGGAAACTTCTTGATCTCGAATTTCAGGGGTTTATCCAGTGGTCCATGGGCAATGCACGCCAGGATCATCGACTTATGGACGTCAAGTCCACCACAACTTTCCAGGATTGGTTGCATGTTCACCTCCTTTGAGATCGAGCGTGGCAACCTCAGATATTGTAAGTTTGGTACACGTACCCTTCTAAAAGGGCAACATTCATGGGTACTAAATGGTTGCCGGGGTCAGTTTATTCTGCGGGGTTCAGAGTGAACCGCCATAAATTAATCGACCCGTGTTGCTCGTCTCGTGCGTATATGGGGGTGACGGGGCTTAAGGCATCCGAGCCGCATTTTCATGCCCATGGGCGTCCCGTAGAGTCATGAGAGTTTATTCTGGTAAGTTACAAAGCATGGCGCCAACCCGGCAGTGGGGGTATGATTAAATAGGTGGAATCAGTGTAATCGGCTTTAATCAGCGGCTAAAATTTATATAAACCACAGATGGACACTGATTGCACATATTAATGGTGTTAATATCGGGGAATATCAATAGCGCTCCGTTTTCGGTAGTGGTACTCATTGAGAGAATCCGGTGTAACCAGAAAATAATGAAAAGTCTCTCAATTTGATGGAACTTGAATGATTGTCACGAAAATATTCCATAGAGTCGTAAAAATTATAGGAATTTCTTATCCACCGAATTACGGACTTCAATCCCGCTTTCTCCGATGCTCCGTCAGCGCAAGGAGCGCCACCACAAAGAGACATCCAAAGAGGAACCACGCACCCGGATGCACCCCGAAAACCTGTGAGAGATCGCTCGATGACACGCCCGTCCCCCCTGTTATCGGCGATGCCACAAACATTGGCTCCGGGACCGGTAGCATTTCAGATGGAACCGGTGTGCCGGTCGGTGTGACCGATGCAATCGCTTTCTCCGCTTCCCTCACAGCAACTTCCTGCACCTCTGCGAACGTGTCGTTCACATACCCCCCACCCATACGCGAGACGATTTCCGGAGTCCCGGCTGGCGGTGCGGACGATACACCATCCATAATCGGTTGTGGCGTATCCAGAGTTGGGATGCCCGATTTGGTTGTTTCCTCGATTACACCCCCGGTCGCCCACTGTGTGCGTGTATGCTGGTGCCACCACTCGATCATGACGGACAGACACACCGCACCGAGCACCACGCCGAGATATCTCTTCAGAATGTTGACAACTGACTTCTTGTCAGTTTTGTCAGGCACGAGGACGATTAACTTCCGAATTGGTGCATATACCTTGACCTTTCTTCCTTTGACGCTCCATTTGGTCTTTTTGACCGCGATCAACCCTGACTCAATCAGAGAATCCAGATTGTATTTGACGGTCGTGAGCGGTATCTCCAGTGCCCCGGCGAGGTCTGATGCCGACATCGGCTCATCGGCAAGCGCTTCGAGTATCTGACGTGAGGAATCGTTCGCAAGCGTCTGCGTGATCTTCTTGGACTCCTCGCCCAACGGGATAATCACCACCTTCTCATCACCCTTGCCGATGTCGCCAGTATCGTCGGTGCCGTCGGTATCGTTGATGTTGCCGATGGTATCGTTCTCATCGCTCTCATCGGCGGGATGCAAGGGGTCAGGATTCATGCCCTGTACTCAACCCCGTACTTAATCTCTTTATCGGTGACTGCGAATCGATCTGTAGTTATCATATCGTACTATTATCGCCGTATCACCAGCCATGTGACCCAATCGCAATCTCTGTTCCGGTACGCATTCACCACCGCCGCTTCCATTGATCTCCTGCCGCCGGTCTGCGATCTGCTCCGTAGTATCCATGAAATCTTTACATACCCCCTGCCGCAATTATAACCCAACTTTGAGAACTCGAATCTCCCTGAAAATCGATAGCAGTAGCCACACTTTCACGAAATCCCATCTCATTTTCCACTAACCTACTGATTTCCAGCCGCGAACACTATCGCTGCTGTTGCCGATTTTCCTATGACTGATTTCAATCGAATTTACTGGAGCAAATATTAGGTCAAATGTTCCTACTATGAAATTAAGCCTTCTTATTCATACAACAACGCTTATACTTCTTGCCACTGCCACATGGACAAGGGGCATTTCTCCCTATTTTCATTTTGACTTTCTTATCTGATTTTATTGATGTTTTATTTCTATTTTCTTTTTCGATCAAATCCTTGAACATGCGATAATGTCTTTTTATTCTTTCAATGTAATACTCATCTTTCAGAACATACTTCTCGACTCTATCCAGCAATATAGGGGCAAGTTTTGATTGGAAACTGGCTGAATTTAATATGGGTCCTTTTAATTCCTCTATGATCTGTGGGTCATTATCACCAAACCAATCTGCATAAAACTTGGAATCTTCCCAGCCATACGCGATCACAGCCACGATTTCGTTTCTTCCTTCAGAATATACATTGAAGAAGACCCTCCTACAATCACAACCCGCCTCGTCACAATAGGATTCAAGCAAACCATAGTTCCCGCTGGGTAATTCAGGATCGTTAATTGCGGTTATTGCTTTTGTTTCCTTTTCTGCGATTTCCAGGAATTTTTCATGAAAAGGTGTGTATGCCATAATAATTCACCAAACTGAAATGTGGTGGAGTATTATTTCGTATAACGTTGTATATCCAAACGTACTTCGCATACCCCTCCAACCTGGCATTATATCTAAATAAGGTTCGTATACACATCCCTTTTGTTGAACTTCTGCGACCTCAATCATCTTCTCCTCCTTTTATCTGTAAGCTATCCCGTGGACTTTTAATCCTACCTATACTCGTGTTCACTTATATATGTATCCTGACTTTCGGTGAATTGAAATGGCCCGTCCTTTTATCGTCACACAACACATGTAGAATTGCCAATGATAACAACGCGATTGAAGAATGGACGTTTGAAAAAGGTGGGACGTGTCATACCTACGTGACTCCTTTTGGGATGCAATTTACGTTTCACCGAAAATTGAGATGTATACATCTCTGTCGTCTTCGAACTTTTCTGGTTCTGATGGATTCTGTGGTTTTCAAAAGATGTCAGAAGAGACTTATTCATCCTTTGCGCCTTCGCGTCTTGGCGTTTCTCTGATTTAACGCAAAGGCGCAGAGACGCAGAGCGGTGCCCGCGGCCCCACACATGTGAAGGTACCGATAGCGACCACAGAAAACGGCAGAACCAGGAACTTTTATGGGTTTTTAGTATCTCGCGTGGAAGTGTTTCAAAATCCCGGAGACTTTTTGATACTTTCGAAATTTGATTCGGAAAACCACAGAGAGGCACAGATGGTACAAAAGAGAAAAATAACGACGCTCTGTGGTTCTTTGTGCTCTCGGTGGTTTAATCGTCATTACCATGACCGGACCCTCTGGAAAAGTGAAAAAGCGCGTGCATACGCGAATTACCAGAGAGCCCAAAATATACGACACCTGTGTTGTACTGCAGATCAGTTATGTTGATGCTGTTGTTGGCACCCGCATCAATCGAGAATGTCCATCAGCTCGGCTTTTCTTTTTTCGAGAGATGCCACTTGAGTTTTTAACTTCCTCAATTCTCTGTTGGTCTGTGCCAACTCCTTCTCGATTTTTTTCTTCGCGAGGTAGTCGTCACCGTATTTGTCATCTACGAATGCTTCAACCTCACTGCGGATCAGCTTCAGGTAGGGGTTTCCATACATAGTATTGGTGCGGTACTGTAGCTTACCGTCCCTTATGGCATCAATAATCTCCTCTTGCGTAATCCCAAATTCTTTCCGAGCAGACTTATCGCTGAGAGTGCCGCCTTTCGTATGCCACGCAGAATCTGCCTCCATGCTCACATTTCACCTCCAATTTCCATTGTTTTACCATGATGTTCTTATGTCACTTAAACAAATCTTTTAGCTGCGACGGCACAACCGAAAATTCCAGTGAAATACACACGGAGACTTTTGTTCTTTGCGCCATCGCGTCTTTCTCGTCTTTCTCGTTATTGTTTTTCAATTTAACGAGAAGGGCGCAAAGGCGAGAGAGACGCGAAGGGTGTTGTCGATCTCAGTCTTCACGTCTTTTGCGCTGTTGTACATCCAACTGACCATTACGAAAATCACTGGATTTCCAGACAGTGCTGTGTTGATGATATGCAGCCAGTTTCTTAACGGTCGCAATCGTTGTTATGCCTGTTTCGTTATCTTCCTTTTCCGATTTGCCAAAGACGATATAATGTCGGATATGGTCCAGCAAGGTCCGTTCGTTGAGCATCCCGTTGATCAGCGTTTCCATCTGCCCGATCCAGAGCGATGCTACTGTTGTGCCGTCAGATGATTTCCACGCCATGAACCGGGTAAAACCTGCGGAGTGGGTGCCTGCCTTTGCTTCAAGACCGTCGGAGATTACCATGAAGCCGTTGTAGGTAAAAAGACCGGGTATTGCCTGTTTGTAGGTCTGCAACTGCTTGAATGCAGATTTTACGGTTGCGTTCTCATCAGCAGGGTTTTTACGTTCGATAACAATTAGGGGCAAGCCGTTCACAAAAAGGATTACATCGGGGCGCTTGTTCACCTCGTTTTCTATGACTGTGAATTGATTGGTTACAAGAAATTCGTTATTTTCGGGATTCTTAAAATCAATCAGCCAGACCAGATCGCCCCTGTCGGCTCCGTCTTTGCGATATGCAACGTTGATGCCTTCGTTCGCATTGCGGTTTCAGAGATTTGAGAAGCTCAAGTTGTGGCGGTGTGAAGTATATACACGTACCAATCAATTCCTGCTCACTCCTGCAAGAATCCTGCAGGACTCTTCGACGCAGCGGCTGAGCACTGTTTCGGCACCTCCCGAAACCTCAACTTCCATTCCGGCGGCTCCGGCATGTCCGCCACCCGAACCATGATACTCGACACCGACGTCACGCATGACTTTCCCGAGGTTGATTCCACATCTGACCGCGTCATGCTTTGCCCGACCGCTCACCTTCAGTATGCCATCATCCATCATTCCCACGAACGAGAGGTCTGCGCCGATGTTTGTCAGCGCGGTGGCGGCGGCAGCGCCGAACGAATCCGTCTCAGAGGTGACAAGAATCCAGTCATCAAGCATCGTTGTTCTCACACGATTTACGGATTCGAGAATGGATATGCGCATCGAGATGTCCTGCGGCGTTGCTGCGAGTAGATCGAGTGCCTCGCTGTAACTGACGCCACCACGATCGATCAGGTCCGCAATCGCTCGAAAAGATCCTGATTCGGCGTGTTTGAAATGCCCGGTATCCGTAATGATCCCTGTCATGAGCGCAAGTGCGATGCGTTCCATGACCGGCGCGTCCATGCACGCCAGGACATCAACAACGATTTCGGCAGTCGAGCTTGCATATCTGTGCAGATAAAACTGTGCACCGCTGAGCAACTGCGAGACCGAATGGTGATCAATCACAGCGTAGTCGCCCAGCACCAGGTCATTCAGTTGCGACTGGGTTGACGTGTCCACAACCACTGTGAAATCGTAGTCGGACGGGTCAGGTGCATACACGACATCGATCTTCAGATGGTCGACCAGCATGGACGCCACCCTGCCGCAGTGGTCTGCGACGCCGACCGTGCCGCCAAAAGCCTCGGCAAGTGCGAATGCGCTCGATACGGCATCAGGGTCAGCATTGCGGTGACCAAGGAAGAGGACGTTATGGTAGTCCAGCAGCCGGTCATAGAATGTTATCTCATCAATGTTCATGTCATGCTAGATGTTGCCAGAGTTCAAAAGTCTAATGCGAACGCTGTTTTTCGCATTGCGCAGACCAGAACACGTAGCGCTCTTCGACCTCAACTGTCACGGCAGACGGATCGTTGAGTGATGCCGTCAAGTATCGCATCGTATCTGGCGCAGACCCGCTCGATTACGTCAGCCACCGCATTCGTGTGCGTCGGAAACGTGACTCCATCAATATTGAGGCAATCCGAAGCCACCAGTATTCCGGTCTGCGATATCGTAAATCCGAGATCGTTCAGGATGCTGGCTGCCATTTCTGATGCGGGTTTCACCTTTATGTCCATTTGTGCATCCAGTTTCCTTGATCTCTCGTGGTATCTCTTTTTCAACTCTTCCAGTTCGGAGATCACCTTTGAGACATTCCTTTTCCTGCCGTATCTGCCGATCAGTCCCACAGACGCAATCAGGTCGTCAAAGGTCGTGGATGCAATCTCGATCACCTCTCCACCGAAATGCTTCTCGATCCGGTCAGTATATCCTTTTGTGACTACAAGCATCCGAATGTCTTTGAATAAAGTGAGATCCTCCTCGGACGGATTGTATGCATTGACTACAACGCAGGGAATTCCGCATCGCTGCAAAAATGATTCGTACATTGGAGTTACGCCGATCTGCGAAGCCATCTTTGCTTTCAGAACATTCCTGATCGCTTCCGGGTCATCCGAGTCCATGCCAAAGTATTCTGCAAATCTGGGTGTTGTCGTAAGGACCTTCGTGTGCCCCTTCGGAACGGACCTGATCAACCCGGCATCAGCAAGGGCATGCACATGCGAATACGCCGAGTTTCCACGAATTCTCACGAGATCTGACTGCGTCATCGGCTGGTGGTATGCAACAACCGACAATGTCCTAAGAACCGGCGCAGAGAGTTCCTTTGGGGCAAACGATCGGACATATTCGGAATATTCGGGTTTGATGCGCATCAGATACCGCGTCAACGGTTTCATCTCCACAATCTCGATTCCGGATCCTCGCTCTTCGTACGCCCCGATGAGCTCGCCCACGATTCGTGATATCTCATCCTCGGATCTGCCAACGAGCAGACTCAACCGGGTTATATCGACTGCGTCGCCCGCAGCAAAGAGTGCGGCTTCGATGATCTCTTTTTCATTCGTCATTTTTTAGATGCATGCGTCAAATGACCGCGTCGCTTGCGATGCTTGCGTTGGCGGGATTACTGCCGCATGTTGGTTACATTCGAGCATGTTATATCTTCTCAATCATTTCACTGCTCACTTTTCTCCTGCTGTTCCTATATAATAGCTCTGTAACCATATACGCCCTTTACGGAAGCTCCTGCGTAGCCTCGGAAAGACCCTGAAGAGCGATAATCAGCTTTGCAACACTCTGATAGCACCCCGACCGCCCCGACCGCCCGTCGGACCGCGCAACGATTGCGCCGAAAAACTAATTAATATCCGACTATAAACCACTCTTCCGTTGATTGCAATATGATCGTAAAAGGCGTCGTCGGTACGAAAGGAGAACTTCTGCCCCCAAAACGAATACGAGACCGACTTCATTTAAAAAGCGGCAGCACAGTTATATATCGGGTGGAAGGATCAAGATTGGTCATTGAACCGGTTCCGGACATCTTGACTGCGATTAAACTGCCAAAGTTTGGCAAAACAACGGTCGACGAGTTTGAAAAGGAGCGGCAGGAACTTGCCATGGAAGTGAGCAGACGATGAGGATTTTTCTGGACACGACCTATCTCCTGCCTGTTGTTGGGATTGAAATCGACCTCCCGGAGGATTTGCTTGAACGATTGTTCTCGTCAGATCATTCTTTTGTGATTAACGAATTATCTCTCTTCGAGTTGTTTGGAAAGGCGAGCAGATTCATGTCCCGTGATAAAAAGGCAGAAGAACGATTTTATATCGGGATGAAGAGCATTCTTTCATCTGAAATCGATATACATCCCATTTTCACACTTGATACTTTACCATCTGCTCTTGAGGTCTACGAAACGATAAAAGATCTCCCGGACTGCCCGATAACCGCAACTGCACTCTCTGATTCTGATGTGATGCTGACCGAGGCAGGAGATATCCCGAAGGCGGTGGACTTTGAGGTTTTGAATTTGAAGGAGTTTGCTGATAATTATCTATGAGTGAAACACAAAAGTCCGAGCCCCCTCTCTGCCAGATCACACAGCAGACGCGTCCACAGGCGCAGGCGTTCGAACGATCACAACACCTTCACACCCACCCCGACCATAACGCTGGAACCATGCACAAAACCATCCTTGTAATTGAGGGCACCGCGTGGAACCTCGCAGCAGGGAAAGGGTGACCGAAACAGGCGTCCTCGCAGAGGCGACCGTAACATACCAGCCAAAGACCGGCGGCATCCACCCGCGGGAAGCAGCCAGCACCACGCCGTTTGGAGCGGGTGACAATGGCGCAGGCGCATGTCAACAATCAACGATCCTGAGAGAACAATGAAACACGAGATTTTAATCGAATGGGATCATAAATCATCGGACCATATACGCAGACACAACGTCTATCCAAAGGAAGTGGAAAACGCCGTAAATGGGAGAATCCTGATACGAAACACCTCGAGAGATGGGGCGAGGTTGAAAGAAGTGATAGGAGCGTCTTATGGAAGGACTTTGTTCATTGTTTTGAAGTCGCATAAGCATAGATATCTAGTTGTTACCTGGGGTGATGAAAACTCTCCATATTCGGGTGAGTTCCACATCCCAAAACCTTGCCATTTTTGTTCCTTTTTGTCACCCCGTCCTCAATGGACAATAGATAAGTGGCGCGCTGAATACGGCGC
>JAYEFS010000124.1:0-4233 GCA_034658695.1 Methanobacteriota archaeon
GCAATCGGTTCAATCCAATTGGAAAGATGCTTTCGCTCCAGTACTAAAATGAAACAAAAATGGGACCAATTCAGTACGGGGTATACACATCCTTTCATCACCATAGTCCTCGCCTCTGCCATGCTGCTTAAATACATGCAGAGTAAAAATGAAATGAGGTTTTCAAATATGAGTGCGACGGGCAAAGTTCAGGATATCCGGTTGGTGAAAGTCCAACCTGGGGATTGGTCAGCCGCCACCCCGGAACCGAACCTGTACCAGAGTCTGGTAACCGGCTGTTGTGATGTTAGGAGAATGGGGTACTCGAGCGCAACGCAAGCGAAAGGGCTCTCGCCCCTGATACACGTTGTCTCTGATGCCGACGTTGTTCATCTGACGGAATGCAGCGCCCTCGTCACCTTGAAGCAGGATAGTTTCTGTGGATGGGAGGGGCTGGCGGAAGAAGCGTTGCGACAGGGACACATCCTCCGCACAAAGAAGCGGGTTAAGGCTGGCAACAAAACCGGACTCACAACTTATTATCTGACAAATGAGGGGGAGATTTCCTCTAAAGAGCCGGAAAAACCTCATGTCCGGTTCTGTGAGGGGGCTCATGGTAACCTCGAAGCCAGTACTCAGGTAGGGGGTGGGTTATGAGCTCTACTCGACAGAGAAGAGGAAGCGGCATACTCCTCCACATAACATCCCTTCCCTCGCCCTCTGGCATCGGTGATCTGGGACCGTGGGCGTACAGGTTTGCGGACTTTCTTGTTGAGACAAAGCAGGGCTTCTGGCAGATCCTTCCCCTGAACCCCACAGACCCGGTTTATGACAACTCCCCATACCACAGCATATCTGCTTTTGCGAGCAATTCACTGCTGATCAGCCCCGAACTCATGCTCCGGGATGGTTTGCTTGATAAGGCGGATATTGAACCCTTGCCCAATTGTGAAAAGGTCGATTATGGTGCAGCGATCGCACATAAGAGAAAGCTTTTCCATCTTGCATACGCGCGTTTTAAAGAGAGGGGAAACAATTACGAATATGAGAGGTTCTGTTCTGATAACGCCCACTGGCTCGATGATTTTGCACTTTTCATCGCGCTCAAATCCCGGTTTCGTGGAAAAGCATGGAGCGAATGGTCCGATGAAATACGTGATAGAGAACCTGCAACGTTGAAATCGCTGAAAGAGGATCTTCACGACAGAATCGGGATGGAGAAGTTCCTTCAGTACATCTTTATTCAGCAGTGGAATTCGCTAAAAAGTTATTGCAATCAGAGATGCATCCATATCATCGGAGATATACCCATCTACGTGGATTATGACAGTGTGGACCTCTGGACCAATCCGGAGATATTCAAGCTGGATTACGAAAAGAAGCCTTATGTAGTCTCTGGCGTGCCGCCTGATTACTTCAGTGAAACCGGACAGCTCTGGGGCAATCCGGTTTACAGGTGGGATGTTTTGAAGGAGAGGGGGTATGATTGGTGGGTTCAACGCCTAAAACACAACCTGAAATTATTTGATTATGTGAGGATTGATCATTTTCGAGGGCTTGTTGCATACTGGGAGGTTCCGGCAGGTGAAGAGACCGCAATTGGTGGAGAATGGGCTCTGGTTCCGGCAATGGACTTCTTCAATCAACTCACCAGAAAATTCGCATGCCTGTCAATCATTGCCGAGGACCTGGGGATCATCACCCCCGATGTGAGGGAGATCATGCATACTTTTGATTTTCCTGGCATGAAGGTGCTTCTCTTCGCCTTTGGCGAGGAACTTCCCATGAATCCGTATATACCGCACAATGTCGTGAGAAACTGTGTGTTATACACAGGAACACATGACATCAACACGGTGCGGGGATGGTTTGAGATGGAGGCAACACCAGCCGATAAGGGGCGGCTGTTTCAGTATCTGGGACGGGAGGTGCCGGTCGAGGAGCTTCACTGGGAATTAATCAGGCTTGTCATGATGTCGGTTGCAAATCTTACCATCATACCCGTGCAGGATATTCTTGGTCTGGGTGAGGATGCCCGGATGAACCTGCCTGCTACATCGGATGGAAACTGGAGGTGGAGGCTCTTGCCAGAGCAGTTGACGTCTTCTCATGCCAGAAAACTTCTTGAGATGACAGAAATCTATGGGCGGGCATGAATTGTAGCCTGCCAGAAAAATTATCGAAAGGTCCTTATGATCAATGTTGTGTGCAACCGCATGTTATAAGAACCATGAAAGCAAAAACGTTATTTGACTTGCATTCGCAAATATATTATCTGAACGGGGTGAGATAGATGGCGAGGGGTAATACAGAAGAAGGTATTCGGATTGCTCTTTTCAGCATGGAGATCGGTATAGATCATAAGATGCCGACCTACGGCGGAGGGCTCGGGATTTTAGCAGGTGATATCTTAAGGTCATGCGCTGATATGAGCGTCCCGATTGTAGCGGTCACACTCGCCATTAATAAAGGCAGCCTATTTCAGAGATTGGATGATGAGGGTAATCAAATCGAATTGCCGACGGATTGGAGAATCGATGATTTCACAACACTCATGGCGCCCAGGGTGTCTGTACCTATTGAGGGTAGGGAGGTAAAAATTCAGGCATGGAAATACATTATGACCGGTATTGGGGGCTATCAGGTACCGGTATACTTCCTTGATACCAACCTTTTTGAAAATAGCACCTCTGATAGGGAGATCACCTATTATCTCTATGGGGGCGATGAGAGATACCGGTTGTTACAGGAGATAGTTCTCGGAATCGGCGGCGTGCGTATGCTCGAGGCGTTGGGCTACACAAACATCCAAAAACATCACATGAATGAAGGGCACTCCGCATTAGTCACTCTGGAACTGATAAAGAAGATGAAAGAGGACAATCCGGAATATAACGATGATCAGATTCTCGAGTTGGCACGTGACAAGTGCATCTTTACAACCCACACCCCGGTTCAAGCGGGTCACGACAGGTTCCCGGCGCAACTGACAAAGAGTCTTCTCAGAGGATACCTGAAAGACAGTGAAATAGATGAGATCTGTCATGAAAATGAATTGAATATGACCTTGCTCGCTCTGGATCACAGCAAATATATAAACGGTGTAGCAAAGAAGCACGGAGAAATCTCCAGGAATATGTTTCCAGGTTACCCAATCGATTCGATAACCAACGGTGTGCATCATGTATTCTGGACATCAGAACCTTTCCGTAAGTTGTATGATGAGTACATCGGTGGTTGGAGGAAGGATCCATTTGATCTGAGATATGTGATCTCAATACCAAAAGAGGAGCTTATACTGGCTCACGCAGAGGCAAAAAGGCTGCTAATCGATCTTGTAAACGCAAAACACAATGCAGGAATGGATTATGATACCTTCACACTTGGTTTCGCAAGAAGGGTTGCAATGTACAAGCGAGCCGATCTTATCTTCAGCAATCCTGATAGACTGGTAAACATTGCGAAGAATACGGGACCGATCCAGATCATACTTGCAGGCAAAGCACATCCCAGGGATACGGAAGGAAAGGAACTGATAAAAACCATCTTTGGGGACATAAAAAGGTTAAAAGATGATATAAAGATTGTATTCCTCGAAAATTACGATATGGAACTTGCGAAGTTTATCATCCCTGGTGTGGATGTCTGGCTCAATACACCAAAAAGACCTCTTGAAGCATCAGGCACGAGCGGGATGAAAGCGTGTCTCAACGGCGTTCCGAGTTTGAGCATACTGGATGGGTGGTGGCTGGAAGGCTGTATCGAGTGTGTGACCGGATGGGCGATTGGATCAATTGATGAAGATCAATCGGATGACTCAAAGGACGCGGAAGACCTTTATGACAAGCTGGAACGGGTGATACTGCCGATGTTCTATGGGGATTGGGGTGCATGGGCTCAGATCATGCGGCATACCATCGCATTCAATTCCTCTTTCTTCAATTCGCATCGAATGGTTCAACAGTACCTCCTGAATGCGTATTTTGCATAGAGAACCAGTTTCGCAGTACAGCGGATACTCTAATGATTGCCAGTATGCCAATCTGGATCAATGAGGCGGAAATGTACGGTGATGGTGCTGAATCCGACTCGTGGGGCAGCAGTTTATAGGGGACTTCACAAACTATCTCGATTTTTGGTGAAACGTAAATTGCAGCCCAAAAGGTGTCACGCAGGTATGACACGTTCCACCTTTTTCAAACGTCCATTCTTCAATCGCGTTGTTATCATTGGCAATTCTACATGTGTTGTGTG
>JAYEFS010000125.1:0-4228 GCA_034658695.1 Methanobacteriota archaeon
AATGGGCCAAAGAATGGCTGGAAGAACAGAGGGCCAAGGGTGTGAAATGCCTTGAGGTGAAGATGCAGGGGAATAATCACTATGTCTATCACTCAACCAGTTATTGGGATAAAGAACTCAAGAAACCAAGGAAAACCTCAAAATATCTTGGAAAACTTGATCCTGATAAAGGGTTGATCAAATCCGGAACAAGACGGTCCCAAAACATCCGAAACATCACAGAATATGGCAACTCGATGCTGCTCTCTGAAATGATGAAAGATCTCAAGCCCCTACTGAGAAAGGGCTTTCCTGACTGCTGGAGGGAGGTATCCGCTCTTGCCATGGTGCGCGTTACGGGCAGTGTGCCGTTGAAACGGGTAAAAGATGCATGGGAGAAACTCTATGATGCCGAGGATATTAAACCGCATCTGAACACGAAAAAACTATCCAAAATACTCCATAATGTGGGCATGAACCGAGCGGGTCAGAATATCATCTTCAATGAACTTATAGACCTTAGTAAGCAGCTTGTTTATGACTTGAGTTCGGTGTTCTCGCGCTCTATTAACATCAGTCAGGCTGAGCGGGGTTACAACAAGGATAAGATACAGGTGCCCCAGATCAACCTTGCGCTCCTTTGCAGTGCCGACTCGGGACTGCCAACAATGATACGAGCACTGCCTGGCAGCGTGAAGGACATAACAACTTTATATCACTCGATATGTGAGCTCAATCTCCGCGAAAAGATCCTCGTCCTTGATCGAGGTTTCTTCTCTATAGACGTTGTGAAGTTCCTGGGTGGTAAGCATATCTCTTATGTGCTCCCGACCCGGAGAAACAGCCATTTCTATGATCGCCTAATCCACCTTAACGGACATCTATACCACCACGATCGCCTGATTCGGTACGGGAAGCGGAAGTCTGACAACGTCTTCCTCTACCTATTCGAGGATCAAGACCTCATGCTGGAAGAGCGCAAGACTCTGTACAGGAAACTGGATGATGGCAAGATCGACAAGAATAAGCTCAGAGAGCGGATGAAGAAGGCAGGGAAGATCCTGATCCTCTCAAACATGGATGTTGATGGGACTGAGATATATGAACTCTACAAGGGACGTGAAACGGTTGAAAAGATGTTTGATACACACAAAACGGTGCTTGAGGCTGATAAAATATATCTACAGGATGATGAGAGTGTCTTTGGGCACGTGTTCATATCGTTCCTATCCCTCTATATCCACTGCAAGTTGGAGCAGATCCTGAAGAAGGGTGAGTTGAATCGTAAGATGACTCCGATTGATCTGTTATTCAAGTATGGTAAGGTATATCATGTCGATTTGGGGGATCGGAGTATGGTAACCGAGGTTCCAAGGAAGGTCAGGGATCTGGAAGAGGTGCTTGGGTTGGACATATTCCCCAAAGTGGTACGGAGCTAAGGTTATATGTTTTTCAATCCCTCATAAATGTCTACCTCCACCATGACACAACCGCCCGCCGGATCTCTCCGCTGTTCGCTGCCCATCCCGCCCGTGACATCCGCTGGCGCTCTCGATTCACTCTCTGCATTCGCGTTGCCGCGGTCTCGATGCCGCCTGTTTCCTGAGATCATCATCATGAAATCGAACGGATGCGAATGCCATAAACCACTCGAAGCAAAAAAAGAAAAGTGTGAGCCGGGCGGGCGCCGCATATCCCCATGAACCGACGGGCGGGCGCGTTCCCGTGGCGTGTCTGCCCGATGACGGCAACGTACTCTCGCGTCATCTTTGTTCGGCGCAAATGTCACCGGGTTTGCCGCCGGGTCTGCCTGCGGGCTGACTCGATAGTGCAAACATTTTATATGCCGCGTGCACAAGCCTACTACATAGACGCCGCAGTTGCTGAGCCATCGAATCCTGCAGTTGGATATGCTGGGAGAAGCATCGAAGAACGGGTGAGCCTTCTCGAGGGCACGATCACGAATCAGGATCGGGTTTTTGACATGCTGCGTGAGGGGCAGCAGAACCTTATGGTTGGCATTGTCAGGCTGCGTGATGATATGGACAAGCGGTTTGGTGAGGTGGACACACGCATCAGCGAGACTAACGAACGGATCACCGCGATGGAACTTGGAGTTAATGGGCGCATTGCCGATATGGGCGTCCGGTTGAATACAAAGATTGATTCCAACCTCAAATGGATGCTCGGCGTCCAGATCGTGATGTGGGTGACAATCATCGTTGCCGTGCTGCTCTGAGATCACCTATTTTTCCGTGCAAGCGGTCTGTGCATGATTGGCTGAAGCAAAAAAGAACAGCGCGAGCCATGGCGGGCGCCGCACATCCTCATGAACCACCGGGCGGGCGCTTTCCCGTGATCCCATCGTTCGACGCAGATGCCGCCCGCGTCTTCCGGTGCCCGTTGTCCGTCTCGGCATGCCCGCGATTGTCCGCTGACGCTCCGCTCCGGTGCAGCGCCCAACAGTTCGCAACTACCACAACGCGGAGGTGATCCCACACAAAACTTTATGAATCGTCGCGAACAGAGTGAATTTGATGAAGAAGATCAGAGCCATCGTATCCGGAACGATTCAGAATGTGGGTTACCGGGCAAAGGTGATCGGGTTTGCGAAGGCTTTTGAACTGACCGGGTTTGTCCAGAACCTCGACGACGGACGGGTCCTGATAATAGCAGAAGGTGAAGAAACTAATTTGAACGCGTTTATTAGTGCGATACAGATTACGAACACCTTGATCAAGGTTGATGGCGCCGAAGTGGAATATGCTGATGTCACGGGGGATCTCAATGACTTTTATAAACTCGTGGGCGGCGGAGAGACTGATGAGAGGCTGGACAAAGCCGCAGAGTATCTCAAGAAACTGATCGACGTTGTCGAGAGTGGCTTTGGAAATCTCAACTCCAAGATGGATGCGATGCTCGATGGGCAGAACGTGATGATTGAGAAGCAGAACGTGATGATTGAGACGCAGGGCGAGACAACTGACGAGATCAGAGGATTGAGAGAAGACATGAAGAGTTACATGGATCGAAAATTCGGGGCGATTGAGGATGATCTATCTCTGATAAAGAGCACACTCAAAGCCAGTGGGATGCTCAATTAAGGTTCGATGTGACTACTTCAGGTACGTTGATTTGTCCCCCGATTGCGATTCTATGCTTCTTGGCAAGAAGAATGACCGCGGAGGAACGCAAGAGCTGTACCACCCTCCGCGCACTCTGTTGCACTCTGCGATTAAATTCCCGTCTGGCTCATGTTGTGTTCTGTGTCAAGCAGTGCCGGTATAGCGAGGTCGCATGATACTGTTTTAGGTACTTGAGTAGTTACCCCGAAAGTTTCAAAACGAGTTGACGTGCATCCTGACAGTGCACCTGTGACTCAACTTTGGAAACCCAAAAAACAGCCGCAGCTATTCGATTATTTCCCAAATCCCAAAATACCGAAGACTAAATCCAACTCAAAACCGCTATCAGTAGACCCCTCGAAACATGCCCAAGTTCACACTTATTCCACGTTGTATGGGTAAGGTTTCAGCTTCATATTGTGCCGCAGCACCCCGATTTTTAAGATTCTGAATATCTCCGCCAACTCAGTCTTCAGGCAGCCATACTTTTCTTATATGACTTGCACCACGGGATATTTCATATCATTGTTGCGGGATCTGTGTGTGTATGCAAATATTGCAGTTTACTACTTATAAATGCTTTTTTTCTCATAAAAACCTTACACATACACAGGCGAGAAAATGCGGGGTTTGGTTAGGCGATGATGAGGTCACCCGATAGTGTTTTTAGAGGGACGAGGCGATTTCATGATTGCGGGAAAATGCGGGCAGATAGGGCAGAAATATGTCGCAGGCGGTTGATTATTGTACTAAAATATAATTCCCAAAGTTGAGTTGTGAATGCCACCAGTAGCACTGTAACTGCCAGATGTTCATATCCGGACATGACCTGCGATTCCGCAGCCAAAAACGCCAGCCACTCGCCCCTCGTGAGCGGACACGGCGTCTCGTCTGCCTCAATCGGTCCGTCTGCCATGGAACCCCCATCGTTGCGAAAAAAAGAACAGCGCGAGCCGGGCGGGCGCTTCCCGTGGCGTGTCTGCCCGATGGCGGCGACATACTCTCGCGTCATCTTTGTTCGACGCAAATGTCACCGGGTTTGCCGCCGGGTCTGCCTGCGGGCTGACTTAATAGTGCAAACATTTTATATGCCGCGTGCACAAGCCTACTACATGGACGCCGCA
>JAYEFS010000126.1:0-4217 GCA_034658695.1 Methanobacteriota archaeon
TATGGTTGAACTTTTTGATCAGGTGAAAGAATTTTACCAGAGCGATAATCCGCGGGCAGAGGTTCTGCGTGACGTCATAGCAGTTGCGAAGATTCTCATCGTGTTTGCGATCTTATCCCAGCTTGTATTTGGGATGTGGACGCCGATGCGGGCGATTGAGTCTGGCAGCATGGAACCGCACATGAAGGTAGGGGATATCGTCTTTATACAGGACCTCTCCCGCACCAGCATTGTCACATATCAGGAAGGTGCGGCTGATGACTACAAATCGTTCGGCGAGTTCGGCAACGTGATCCTGTACAGGAAATACGGACGTAATGACGAGACCCCGATCATCCACCGTGCGATGTACTACGTGGACGCGGGTGAACCGATGTGGGAGAGGGGTCCGCCAGCGCTGCATGCCGGGTATATCACGAAAGGAGACCACAATCCGTACAATGATCAATACCTGCGCATCTGCACGGAACCGATACGCGAGGAATGGGTGATCGGCGTGTCACGTTTCCGTGTGCCTTATGCGGGGTATGTGCGTCTTGCGTTTTCAAGGGTAATTCAGATGTTTAAAGGAGAGCAGCCCAACGCATGATCGGAAAACGAGCATCCTTAGCGTTGGTGTCGGTGTTTTAATTCCCGTAACATCTTGATCTCATGCCCAACCAACCTGACAAATCCGACAAACCGGGACTTCTGCATTACGCGGTAGTGGTGGCAGCGGCTGTTTTTCTCCTTGCGTCCCTATCTCACTTCCTGCTCGGGGTATCGATGTGGGCGATCGAATCCGGAAGCATGGACCCGAACATGTGCGTGGGGGATCTGGTCATCACCCGTGGCGTGCCTCGTACAGGGATTGTCACGTATCAAGATGGTGCGATCAGCGGATACGAATCATTCGGTGAGTTCGGTGACGTTGTCCTGTACCGGAAATATGGGCACAATGGCGAGACCCCGATTATCCATCGTGCAATGTATTACGTGGACGCGGGTGAACCGATGTGGGAGAATGGTCCGCCAACGCCGCATGCCGGGTATATCACGAAAGGAGACCACAATTCGTGCAGTGATCAGTACTGTGGCGTCTGCAGAGAACCGGTACGCGAGGAATGGGTGATCGGCGTAGCGCGTTTTCGTGTGCCTTATGCGGGGTATGTACGTTTTGCGTGTTTAAGGATTTCAGGGGCTCTCCAATATCTCGAGTGACAGTCCTTCCAAGCCATATCAGATTAGCCATATATTCAAGCACCCATGTATCGGTTTTGCAGAGTTCTTCCGGTCAGTTGAAAAATATGATGAACCGCAGATAAACGCGGATTTGTTAACCCGGTATCTGCGTTTATCTGCATGCATCTGTGGTTAATAGAACTAATGGAATATGTAGTAATTAGAAAGCAGTAAAAAGTCACTACAAGTTAAGTATTTCTCATTTACTTTATTTATTGGTGCGACTTATGTAACGCGAATCATCAAAGAGCCATTTTAGGGGGGTGAACCAAACCACCAAATCACGCTTCAGACTCCAATTTCGGAAAGATTGCGGTGGAAACATCGCAAAATCCTGGTTCTGACGTTTTCTGTGGTCGCTAACGGTAGCTCCATCGCGTATGTAAAAAAACGCGGGCGTATCTCTCTCAACTTTGCGTCTCTGCACCTTTGCGACCTTGCGTTAGATCAGAGGAACGCAAAGACGCGATGACGCAAAGATTGGAAACCACAGAATCCATCAGAATCAGGCAAAATCTACTCCGCAATTCTGTGTTTGATCTCCCGCATAACCTGCCGGTGCATGGCTGCAATCATGTTTGCGAGCAAGCCAAAGATAAATAGCTGAATTCCGGTGATGATCAGCAGTGTTGCGAGAATCGTGAGCGGGACGTGCGTGATGTTGCGAAGCCACTCATCCACAACATAGATTCCAACGCCAAGTCCGATAAGCATGAAGACGGCTCCGATTGCACCGAAATATAGCAGCGGGTTATGCATCTTCGCAAGTCGGTAGATGGTAATTGCAATCTTGAACCCGTCACTGAGCGGATTGAGTTTTGTTGGCGCGCCATCGCGTCTGGGCAGATATGTGATCGGAACCTCTGACACATTCAGATCCTTCTTGACGCATTCGACAGCAATCTCGGTCTCGATCTCAAAACCCGTCTTGTTCAGTTCGAGTTCTTTATATGCCTTCTTGTTGAATGCGTGGTATCCGGACAGGATATCACTGAGCCGGGTTCCATAAATGATACTGAACATCCTGTTTAATGCTTTATTTCCGAATAGATTGAGTCTCGTGAACGCGCCCTTTGAGAAATTGGCAAACCGGTTCCCGATGACATGGTCCACAGCCCTGTTCAGCACTGGCGCAAGCACAGAATCGATATCTCCTGGCAGATACGTGCCGTCGCCATCGATCATCACCAGGTACTCATCTTCGATCTCGGCGAATGCCTGTTGAATTGCCTGCCCCTTACCCTTGCCGGTCTGAACAATTACCTCCGCGCCCGCTTCCAGAGCGATCTTGCGGGTATCGTCGGTACTGTGACCATCAATCACAACCACTCTGTAGCCCCTAAACCGAAACTCTTTCACGATGTCTGATACCGTTTCAGCCTCGTTGAGCGTGGGGATCAGCACGCAGACATCGTCGGCGTTCTTCATGTCAGTTCGATTCGGGTCTTCGCATCACCTGTTCGTACAAGAGTTATGTCGATTACGCCGTTGCGATAGCTTGCAACAGCGCTGACCGGATCAACGCGTGCCGGCAGATCAAAGGTCTCCGAATATGTGTGCTCATCGATAGTAACCTGTATCGTGAGCGTGTTTTCGGTGGCATCCATCCGGATGTTCTCTTTGTCAATTCCAGGCAGTTCGATTACCACATGCACGTTGTCATCGGTTTCAAAAATCTCAAGCAATGGTCGATAGCCCTCGAGAACCGGTTCATCAACTTCGGAGCGGCTTCCGAACTCGACGATCTCAGGCACCTCCCCCGGGCGTTTGGTTATGGAGAACCCGTACGTCGCCGGACTACCATCACCAACGAGCTCCTCGATGCGATCGATCATATCCTCGAGCAAATCCTCGAAGAGGTCAAAATCGATAGGCGCATCATCATGACTCCGTTTTTTTCTCATGATATCATTCCTCACACCATCATTTTTATCGTTACCATAAAAGGTTACCGTTCGAGGAGCGTGAAGGTGCATACGCCCTCTGGATTGCGGTTTTCCTTGCAGATGTATGTTTTGCGGTAGATGCTTGACGATAATCCCGCAAGAAAACCGCGAACGAAATTACAGCTTTCTTCGTCGGCATCCAGTTCAAAGACGTTCTGTAGCGTCACAACGAATTTTTCTCCCGCCTCAATATCCATCCTTGTGAACCAATCGGAGAACATCATGCTGTGTAGAATATTTCTGAATACGCCGTCGGGATCGAGATTTTCAGGTATGCGCATGTTTCTGTAGTATTTTTCTGCGAGTTCTTTGCCGAAACTGTACAGGATCCCCGCGCTCCCCCTGCCAATCACGTCAACAAGCGAATTCATCAGCAGCACGAGATCCTCGGCTCGTGGATAAATCGGGATGTTCAGATCCTCATTCTGTTCCATACCATTGAGTATCATCTTATAACCTCATAACTTTTATGACCTCGTCGGCAGTGTGCCGCAGCTCTATTATCACCAGTCCCACGTTGGCATCCGGATCGAGCAGCACCAAAAGCGAAGCGCCGCTCAGATTGAAGACGACAACGATCCCATCACTGGTGTAAATTGTGGTGTGGTCAAATGAGGGTAAATCGAGGTTGTGAACCGATTTGTTTACCAGACCGACAATCGACGCGCTGATCGCGTGTGCGATCTGAGTGTCATACGAGTGATCACGGAATTTATCAGCGACCTTGAGACCGTCTGCGGACGAGATGACAACCCCGCGTATGCTGCTGACGCGAGCGCTGAGGCTTGTGAGTAGCAGGTTCAATTGGTCGATTGTCGTCTGAGGCATTACGTAATCTGTCTGAATGATACCATATAAATGTGCCGGGTTAGTATGCAACATCAAAATATCGTGACATAATAACCGTGAAGCATCCGGCGGATGCAGCAATTCCCGTTGCACCTATAAACGCATGCAGTCGAAGGGTCGATTTGTTATACTTTCGTAAACATTTACATACAATGTTGAGGCACAAAAAGGATAATTCAAAATAATGTTTAGTAAATTTGC
>JAYEFS010000127.1:0-4215 GCA_034658695.1 Methanobacteriota archaeon
CAGTAGACCTCGCACATATGGAAATCGTGGGGTTTCGCAGCCAGTTCTTATGGGCATGTACCTCTTCAGAACCGTATATGATGCCGCCTTCTTTCAGTATCTGTTGAAAACCACAGAATCCGTCAGAGCCAGTATAATTCGCTTTTCTTAAATGCCATTGCAATTCCGTTCTAATGCAACACATTGAATTGCACTTAAAAATTATCGTTTCTACCTTATTAAATTATACCTGCGAGACTCAATTCAGACTTTTCAAGTTCTTCCGGTTGCATTTGTTTACCGTGGAGGGTTGCTGAGGAACGCAATAGTTCCGAGACCGTTTTCAACCCTCTGCGTGGCTCTGCGCACTCTGCGTTAGAATCTAAGGGCATGGCGATCTCGCTTTCCAACCCCTTCAAGTTGTCCGGGCTTCCGGTATGAAGAGTATCCGGAACCACCGGGTTATCGGAAAGACTATAGTATATGCGCGTGCCATAATTATTATTGATGATACTCAGACCGACCGGCATCGCCGGGCTCGATGAGATACTCGGGGGATTTCCAAAACCATCAACCATCCTCGTAGCAGGCACCGCAGGCGTTGGAAAGACGATGTTTGTGCTTGAATCGCTATCGAGCGTGGCAGAGGAGGAAACAACGCTCTACATCCCGATCACCAGCAGAAGAGACGATTTCACACGAGTCTTCCCGTCTGCACACGAATCGATCAGGATACATCCGATCGACAGGCTCTCTGTTGAGCGCGATCCGTTGTCCGCATTGATCGACATCGGAAACGCCATTGTGTCTTCATCCGCCGACAGGATTGCAATCGACCCGATCACGCCACTGGGATCCGCTTTTCCGGAACAGGAACAACGCCGATTCATAGGAACCTTCGATTCGATGACCCATGAATGGGATGCGATCACGCTGGTCACGGGTGAACTCACCGGCGCCGAGATCCACACATCAATCATCAGTCATTTCATGGATGGAATTCTGCATCTGTCGTACGATGAAGATAAACGATGCATTTTACGCAATATTAAGACGATTAAAACCTCGAACAGCGCGAATGATCGTGCACAATCGAACATCTACAGATTCAGCATATCATCAAACGGAATACAGGTATTCCCCCGCCTGAAAGATGGCACAGCACACCCCGATCTCTCGGTACGCATGCCAACAGGGGTTCCGGATCTGGATCGCATGCTGGACGGCGGCATCCCTGAAACGTACTCGGTACTCCTCTCTGGCAGCCCGGGCACCGGAAAGACCGTCTTTGGCATACGGTTTGTCTACGAATCCCTGAAGAACGGAAAACCGTGTGTCATCGTTTCGTTCAATGAATCGCCGGATCAAATGATCGCTTACGCGATGCGGTTCGGATGGGTTCTGCAGAAGTACGTCGATTGCGGTCTGCTCGGGTTCGTCCACGTGACAGAGCAGATCTCTGTGGATGAGCATCTCTGGCACATCAAAAGCGCGATCGAATCAACTGGAGCCAGTTCAATTCTTTTTGATGGCATCTCTGACATGAAAACCGCTTTCTGCGAATTGGTGCGTGTGGATGAGTATCTCCATTCACTGACCAGATATCTCAAGCACAGGGGGATCACGTCACTCTTAATAGAGGAGGTGCGAGACGCCTCCACATCTAAGATGCCGGACGCTGACATATCGTTCCTGGCTGACGGGATCATATCGTTCGGGCACATCAGAAAGGGTGTGGAGTTGCAGAAGACGATCCTGATTCTAAAGATGCGCGGAATTGATCACAGCCGGAGAACACAGGAGTACAGGATCACAAATCGTGGAATTGAGATTGCGGAGGGGGATACGTGCAATATTCCGTGATCGTATGCCCGAAATGCAAAGAGCATGCGCAGATCATAGAGTCCGGCATAAAATCAACGGTGTGCCAGCGATGCGGCAGCAGGCTGGATGTGCGGAAGCTCAAGATCTGGCACACAACCCCTGACCTCTCTGATGCGGTCTCGGTTCGCACAGCGATCCTGATGAAAATGGATCAAGAACCGATGATTAGTGATCAGGTATGTGTTTAGCCAACCACATCCACTAAATGTATTGCTTGCATGCTTGCACGCAACCCCCTGTGCGGGGTGATTGCGCGTGAGTGGGATATCGATGCAGAGCATCTGCCAGAAGAGCTCACCCCATCTTATCCAGCTTCCGCTCGAACTCGCCGAGGTCCTTTGCGGTCACCACGAGCTTAATCAGTTCGTTCAACAGTGCGCTGTTTCGTTCGCGGAGGCTATGTATGCGCTCGGACAACTGGTCCGAGACCGCGCCGAAACGCGCTGTAAGCGCAGTGATCACAGTTTCTTCCGCACCCTCACCCCTACCTTCTTCCATCAGATCCTCATATAACGGGGATTGTTTCAGTAACTTATCTTCAATCATGTTTTTCACCACCTCTTTTGAGTATTTCAGCCGTGCGAACGTCGCCATACACATATATGAACTTGCACTTATAAGATTATGCTCGACCGCCCACATCAGCTTTTCCCTGCATTCATCAAGATCGGCATCCGGCATCAGCGGCGTGAGTGCGTAGAGCCCGGAGAGTTCATCTTTGAAGACAGTCTTCGACTTCAGTTCCCAGACCTTGATCACATTGTAGTTGAATGTGACTACGTGCTTGCCTCCAATGTACGAACTGTATGAGGTCGCAATTGGGCGGTCTGTTTGTGTGAGATAAACAACAACCGGATACACTGGCAGCTGGTACCGCTCCACAATCCTTGCATGATACGCGAGCATCCGTACCGGCATAGTCGAGTCGTATTGGGTCTGGAATTCAACGTGAAGGATGGACTCCTCGTCGCCGGTCATCTTCGCAAGGAAATCCACGAGGCGTTCATCTGACGGGAGAGATTCTGAGATCTGGCTTTCTTCCGAGAACCAGCGTTGCGATGTCTGCCGAGAGTTCGGATTCCAGTGAAATACACACGGGGACTTTTGTTCTTTGCGTTATTGTTTTCCAATTTAACGCAAGGGCGCAAGGGCGCAGAGACGCGAAGGGTGGTGTCAATCATAGTCTTCACGTCTTTTGCGTTGTTGTACATTCAACTGACCATTACGGAAATTACTAGATTTCCAGACAGTGCCCTAAATCGTATGTGTTTAGCTGAGGTGGAAAAAACCACCAGATTTCACGAGATTAACACAGAAATTTTGTGGAAATCCGTGTAATTTTGTGGTTAGCTAAACACGTACGTGCTCAGTAATCAAGGATCAGCTAGACCTGCAAAGCACCATATTCAGTATAGCGAGCGTTGCGACTGCCGCCTCCTCGACTCGGACGGTCTCAGTTCCCTGATCCGGAAGAACATTCAGCACGTAATCAAATTTTGACATCAAAACGTTCTCTTCTTCCATAATCTCATGTATGCCTTTGTGCGGAGGTCCAAGTACTATCAGCACATCCTCTGCCTCGCATGCGACTCCGATCTCTGTTAACAGATCAAGATCAATGGGCGTACCATACCTGCTCGTTGCAATCGCAGTCACCTCGCCCGACCGCACAAGTGCGTCCCCCAGACTGGCTGCCCGCTCAACAGTGTAACCCCAGTACCCGGCAATCTCATCGCGCCGTACCTGACGTGCTTTCAGCGGTTTCTGTGATGTGACAATCACATTCACGCGCTCACCCCTATGCAGTTGCGCATCAAGAAATGCGGGTCGCTCGAACCCTATGTCCACCCATGAGCCGGTATCATGCACCCTGACAACGAGTCCGGCGCGAATTGCTCCGACAACGATCTTTTCTGCGTCGAGCGGATGGTGCGGCGTTCTCAGCGGCGGGATCGCGCCCGCATACCGCAGATCGTCCGTAAGTGGGAAGATATGTCTTCGCAGGTATTGCGGCGTCTCGGCATACGCAAGGATCGTTTCGATGAGCTTCATCTCATTGAGGTCCGGGTCACGGTATACAACGATGCGATCCACACAGAACACCGATGCCGCTCTTGCGATCTGCCCGATCTTCGCAGTTTTGCCGCGCAGGTCGGCTGTATCGATTGCAAACGAGGATGGAAGCAGTAAGGATAGCGATCTCGGTTTCATGGTTGAGAGTTTGGATGGAAAATTCAAAAGATTTGTGATGGTTAAATTTGTGGCATTCGTTGCGTTCGTGAAATTTGTGCCACATATCATGTTTGAAATCAGCAGCAGAAGCAGCAAAACACGAATAACACGTTTGGACGA
>JAYEFS010000128.1:0-4204 GCA_034658695.1 Methanobacteriota archaeon
GTGCAAGAAAAACCAGTAGCAATCGGTTCAATCCAATTGGAAAGATGCTTTCGCTCCAGTACTAAAATGAAACAAAAATGGGACCAATTCAGTACGGGGTATACACATCCTTTCATCACCCTAGGTGAAGTGTGGGGTGAGGGGGTCAACGCCAGTTGTCACAGCCGTTCTGGCAGACTTTTCTCGTGCAGCTTTATCGCAGCCGTCATAAATATCACTAGAAATATAGCGAGGGCTCCGAGATCGACCGAAACCGAGTAGTAACCAGCGTCTGCGCCCTGGAAGGAGTATCTGCACAGGTCGGTTATGTAGGTCAGAGGCGAGAACATTGCCAGCGCCCGCCCCCACGATGGCAGATCGCTTATCGGGATAAAGATTCCGCTCACAAAGACCAGCGGGAATTTCACCATCATTGATATCATCATCACCGAGGATGTTACGCTGGTCGGTGCTGCCGAGAATATCAGCCCCATTGCAGAGAAGCAGAACGTAGCCAGCACGATGCCTGCGGCGAGGGTGAGCGGGTGCGCAACCATGACTCCGAACGCCATTCCAAGGAGTATCGGGACAAAGGAGATCGCAATTCCAAAGAGCACCGATGCCAGCACGTCCCCAAGGAGAACTGTCGTGATTGTGACCGGTGCTGCCGCAATCCGCTCCAGATTCCTGCTCTGCGTCTCGATAGGCGCAATGACGGGCGCAACCGATGTTGATGCAAAGAATATCGTCATGCCCATCAGCCCTGCGATGAGAAACTCGATAGGAAGATCTCTCCCCATCATGAACGCCAGAAAGAGGAACGTTGGAGAGAGGATACCGAATATAATCACCGGTCCGAGCAAATAATAGATTCTGATGTCTTTTTTGGCGATCGCACAGGCGCGTCTCAATTGATCCGGGATATCGTGAGCCATCATCCCGCCCTCCCGTCTCCGGTGAGTTTGACGAAGACGTCCTCGAGCGTTGGCGTGAGCGTGTTCAGAGTCACGATCGCACGATCGGTTGATCTGGCGTAATCCACCAGTCTGGATATCGTGCTGCCGGGTTTGTCCGTGTATAATTGCAGTTTATCCCCGCGCAATCGCACCTCAAGAACCTGCGGTATGTCCGGAAGATCGGAGACACTCACATGCGTGTCAAAACTTATCTCAACCCACTCCAATCCACCAATTCTCGTTTTGAGCTTCTCGGGAGCATCTATTGCCGCTATTCTGCCATGGTTGATGATTGCGACCCTGCTGCACAGCTGGTTTGCCTCCTCCATGTAGTGGGTGGTGAGAAAGATGGTTGTGCCGGCGTTGTTCAGTTCCTGCACCATCTTCTTTATCAGCCGTGCGCTCCTGACATCCAGACCAGATGTTGGCTCGTCGAGAAAGAGGATCTCAGGATCGTTCATGAGCGCCATTGCAATTGTGAGCTTCTGCTTCATTCCCTTGGAGAACGTCTTGACCTTGTGATCCCGCCGATCGTACAGATCAAACTTTGTTAAGAGTTCCTCTGCCCGCTCTTCAGCGACTCTTCCGGAAACGCCGTACAATTCCGCCATGAACTGCAGGTTGTTCCATGCGGAAAGTTCGGTGTACGCGTTTGATAGCTCCGGAACAACTCCTATCAATTGTTTGGCTTTGATCGGATCCTGATCAATCCCAAAACCCATGATGCTAATTCTGCCAGAGGTTGGTTTTATGATTCCTGTGAGCATCCGTACCGTTGTCGTCTTGCCAGCGCCATTCGGTCCCAAAAATCCGAAGACTTCTCCTTCTTCCACCTCAAAGCTGATGTGATCAACTGCCATGAGTTCATTGTAATTTTTCCTGAGTTCTGTTACCTCAATCACGTTCTTCATGATCTTGCACCTCGTTATCCATTAAATTGATGACTATCTGTTTCGTTTTCAGTTTCCAGACCTTCTCAGGCGCGCCACCTCCCTTCTCCCGGTACTCTGATACCTCAATTATATCCGCGCGATTCAACTCAGAGAGATGATAATACAATCCCGAGGATGTTAGTCTCATGCCGCGCTCGGTCAAGAATTCGTAAATCTCTTTTGTGCTCTTGCTACCCTCTCCGATGAAATCGATGATATCCCACCGTGTCGGGCAGTGAAGCGCACTGATGCATCTGCTGAGTTTTTGCAGTTGTGGGTGGCAATTGCACATTGTATCACCTGAATATTACAGTGGTTTACTGTAACATTGTGGTCATTCTTTAAAAGAGTTTGGCGGTCACACGTCAGAAGGTTCACACGCCGCGCCAGTGATCTTACCGAAAGTAACACAATAACCACAAAGTTTATTAACGATCAAGATTCATGATGATTCTGCACGTGTTGTGTATGTGTACAAAGTTGGACATCGCCTCCGTTCATCTTTGCATATCAGGGGTGAGCAAGTTCCTCCTCGCTACTATCCCTGCACGTGGATTATGAGGGGGGTGGGCTTCTTTTGGTTCCGGATGTGAGGTGGGGAATCACCGCATCATTCGCGTGATTCCCTCTTTCGCTTCAGAAATCTCGGATAAGCGACAGCAGACCGCCTCGCCACCACCGACCACAATCTTCAGGTAATCGCCCCCGACCGTTCCGATGACGTGGTGCGGAATGTCGTGCACCTGCAACACACTCGTGACCGCGTCCGGATCCGGAGTCGCAAGGATTGCGCGCCCATACGACTCAGAGAACAACAGCGCATCAGCGCGCAGCGCGCCACCCACAACACCCACGCCAGTAATATCAATATCCGCACCGATCTCCTGCACCATCTCAGATAGCGCAACAGCAAGCCCCCCGTTTGAGACATCGTGGGCTGATGTGACACATCCGGTGCAGACCGCTGCCCGCACCGCATCAATTATTCTCTGTGAATCGGACGGATCTGACGGTGACGCGGGGACGCTTCCGCCAGCGCAGCCGTAAATCGAATAATACTCACTCCCGCCGAGTTCATCCGCGGTCGTCCCGACCAGGATGATCGTGTCTCCGGCATCCGCAAACCCGGGTTTTGGGATCTGATGAGTCTGGTAATTCTCGATTATCCCTATCATGCCGATACTCGGTGTCGGCGGAATTGCGGTCTTGAATTCATCGCTCTCGTTGTAGAACGAGACATTGCCCCCGACGACAGGAACCTGTTGCGCTCGAGCCATATCCCCGATTCCGCGCACGGATTCTGCAAACTGCCAGTATATCTCCGAATCCTCAGGGTCTCCGAAGTTGAGGCAGTTCACAAGTGCAATCGGGCGTGCGCCCTTGCATGCGAGGTTCATCGCGTTCTCGAGAACCGATCCCGCGGAACCACGGTACGCATCAAGTGTGATGTGTGCCGGGTTGCAGCCGCACGAGAGCGCAAGCGCGGTCTCATCATCGATTCGTAGCACGCCCGCGTCATCTCCCGGCTTGACAATGGTTCGTATCTGAACCTCGTGGTCGTACTGGCGGTAGACCCACTCCTTCGATGCGATGTTGGGGCTTGCCATCAGTTTCAGGACTCTGGTCTTCAGATCATCCGCAATCTCAGAATTGTCGTCCCCCGCAATCCCCAATTCCTGTTTGGATGCTGATCCGGATACCGATACCGCTGCGGATCCTGATCCGCATTCAGGCTTCTCAGGCTCGCTCTCAAATTCCGGCGCACCCCCGGAGATGAAATTGATGGGCAGATCCACAACGACCTCTCCCTTGAACTCGACCAGATATTGTCTATCGTCAGTGAATTCGCCAATCACGCTGCAATTAAGGTCGTACTTCTCCGCAATCGCAAGCACCGCCTCTGCATTCGACGGATCAACCTCAAGCACCATCCGCTCCTGGGATTCAGCAATTAGAATCTCGTACGGCGTCATGTTAGACCCACGCAAGGGGACTCTGTCGAGATCGATGTGCAAGCCCAGATCTCCTTTTGCACCCATCTCTGCGCTTGCGCCGACAAGCCCCGCGGCGCCGAGATCCCGGCATGCGAGTACGTAGCCCGCATCGATTGCCTCAAGAACCGCCTCTATTACGAGCTTCTCTGTGAACGGGTCGCCGATCTGAACACTCGACCGATCCTCTGACTCCGATTCCTCGGATAGGTCACGCGATGCGAACGATGCACCCCCGAGCCCATCTCGCCCGGTAGTCGATCCCATCAGGATGAGGGCGTCGCCGGCATGTTGCGCTGTTGCAGTGACGATGTCCTTTTCGTGAGCAAGCCCGACGCAGACCACG
>JAYEFS010000129.1:0-4189 GCA_034658695.1 Methanobacteriota archaeon
TACTACACTATTCATGGAATTTTTCGGAACGAAAAACCCGGTATTGAAGGTACTGGATTTTCTGATAGATAACGAAGCTTATGATCACTCAAAGTCAGACATTGCGAGAGGCGCTGGCATCAGCAGAACAACACTCTTCAATATATGGAAAGTAATAGAGAGAAATGGTGTCGTGGTAGCGACAAGGGAGGTTGGTAGAGCCAGGATGTATAAACTGAATAAGAAAAATCCGATTGTAATGAAGTTTATGGAGCTGGATGATGCGATATCAGATCATTATGCACCGCGGGTTGAAAAAGAGATGCTGGTAACAGTGTAGGGTAACAGCATCTTCGACCTCGATTGCAACCGCTCCACTATTGCACCCCGACATATCCCAAAATCAAAGATCTGTGCTGCACGTGTGAGCCGCCTGTTCGTGCCCACATTCTTCAGGCATTCATCCCGCTCCGCACGAAAGTAGCATCCCCATCGCTCGCAGCATTCACCGCCGCCTGTATGCTCGCGAAATCAGCGCCGCCATCATCATCCGCCACCCACGTCGCGCCCGCCGCCGCACCCGCACACGCAAGCACCAGCAGCACAGCGAGCACGCCAGCGCTGAGAATTGTTCGCAAAACGATACGTATTTCGGTTGTGGGGGGACGCCTTGTCATAATAATCGACTCCGATATGTTACGTCTACACGCCAGCCCCCCATAAAAGCATTTCGCCACCCCCGAACACCAACATGTTGAGCCACCGCCCGACCGCCCGCTGCGCCGCGAAACCGCGTGCAATCAGACAAACCTCGCGGCAATCACCCTCGCCACCACCACGCCCCTATCCCGAAACCTGCGCCCACCACAAACCCAAACGTCGCGCCCCCGCCGTGCCTCCCCTGAGTGCCGCAGCAGCCCCAAGCGCAAAGCCACCCGGATCAGCGGATTCGCCGCCAAATTCCCCTACCATAACCACTGCCGTAAACATGCTGCTGAACAATCTTCTGACAATATCCACCCCCCGGAAGATGCCAGTGTATTATCTCAGTGATGCGCACGGGTTTGCGAGATCAACGTCGCCCAGCTAAAATTTTGCTGCGCACATCCGAAGACGAAACCTGCAAGAGATTGGAATGTTCTCCATCCGGAAGTCAGGCGTTCGCAAAGATCGGATTGTGGATGGTACAGGTTCAATTCTTTGTGGTTTTTTGGTATCCTGAGTCGGACTTCATGGCGCCACAGTAGATAACGAGCGATGCATCGAGATCATCTCTCCTTATGTTTTGTATGCCCCGAATACCTTCTTTGCAATCTCTAAAGAAGGGCATCGATCTCTTCATCAGTAAAGCTCAACTGCCTCAATACCATCTTCATATACTTGGGCGAAAGTTCTCGCTTACCCGCAACTACTGGAGCTCTGTACACATTCCCCTCTTTTTTTCGTTCAAATATCGCATGGCTGGTACTTTTCTGCCTGACAAATATGGCACCACCATGAGTAAGAAGATTGGCAAACTTCTTGCTCGACATTGGCGGGATTCTTTTAGGCACCGGCTTCAACCTCAAAGGTTATGTTCTCAGAGTAAGCCCAGTCGTATGAAGGTCGCACATACTCCACATCCTCCATGAGGAATTCTCTGAGAACTTCCAGAGGGACCGATCGTATTTCACCAGTCAATCTTCTCTCTTCCATGTAAGAAATATATTCTTCACATGCCTCCTCAAGCATCCTCTTGGCTTCTTCGATGCTTTCTCCCTGGCTGGATACATTAAGTTCCAGGCACAAAGCCACATAATAAACGCCCGCTTTTTTAATTATCCCTGTCAATCGCATAGTTATCATGTATACACCATCAAGATATAAATTTACCCCGCATTCCACTCGCCACCGCCTCGTACACAAGAATCATATACACTGCCTTGCTGAACCTCCTTCACTGCAAGCATAAGTTCACAGCACGGAACACTTCGACTGGTTGTGCAAGGAGTCCCCATCCGAAAGGGTGGGGCGGAATTGCACGCATTCACATAGAATGGTTTATAAGGTATTGTGTGAACTATGTTATTGTGAAGGTCTCGAAAACCGCCATCCTGAAGCTCAACACGGATGAAGACAACCGGATAGAAAGAACCCTCCACAAGTTTACCGAAGGGATGGATTACGCATCTACTGTTGTATACATGCAAACAACAAACCAATGGGTGCGATGAAACTCCAGAAATTGACGTACGCGTACCTCCGTGCAGAGATTGGGCTAAAATCACAGATGAGTTGTAACGTGGCAAGACAGACCGCCGGAGCGTACAAAACGCTGCAATCACAGATAAGACAAGGCGAAACACATTGGCAACTTTTGGAGTTTGCACCGACCAACATCAAGTTTTCTTACGGGCGGGATTTTTCGATAAACCATGATGAACTGAGTATCACCACTTTAGACGGTCGGCAAAAATACGGGATCATGAATTATCAGTATGCCGAGCAGTATTTTGACGGGTCATGGAAGTATCAGGCGTCCGAACTGGTTAAACATAATGACGGTCGTTACTATTTTCATCTGGTTTGCGAAAAAGAGATAGAAGATCCAGATATAACCAAAGCGTCAAATTTTATGGGCATTGATGTTGGTATAAACCATTTAGCGGTCACATTCACAACCAAAGGCCGGCGTAAATTCTTTACAGGCGGCGAAATAAAGAATATCCGAAACACATACTCGAAACAACGAAAGCGACTCCAAGAAAAAGACACTCGGTCAGCAATACGGGTGCTAAAGCACCAATCAGGGCGAGAAAAACGGTTTATGCGAGACGTGAATCACGTTATTTCGAGACGAGTAATAGAGTCTGCAACTGAGGATAATGTGTCTGTGATCGGGTTAGAAGACCTAACCGGAATCCGGAAACGAACGAAAGTGCGAAAAAAGCAGCGGTATAAACACAATAGTTGGGCGTTTAGAGAATTACAGACGTTCATAGAGTATAAAGCACAGGAGGCGGGCATTATAGTGGTGTATGTTGACCCTAAGTACACATCACAAACATGTCCAAAGTGCTCACACATAAGCAGAAACAACCGAAACGGCAGGTCGTTTCGATGCGAATCGTGTGGTTATGCGCTAAACTCCGATCTTGTTGGCGCAATGAATATCGAAGCGCGAACACGAGCCTTCAGGCATGACCTGGAGGTTCAGGGGCTTGTTGTCGATAGCCCGGACGAGACCATCTCTTTTGAGACGAGTCTCAAGCCCCTTCCGTCAGGGGGGGTAATTGACCACGCACAGCACTCGCGGCATACTGAAATTGAATTCTGCTCACAATTCCTCCAGCCCAGATCGAATAGCGCTATGCGGAGCCACCGCCCAACCACCCCTGCGCCCGCGAGCTCCAGCACAAGAGACAACCCCCGCGGCAATCGCCCGTCACCGCCAAGCCCCTGCCCCGAGACCCGCATCACAAATCCAACGTCACCCCCGCTGCCGTGCCTGCCCCCGGGTACCGCAGCATCCCCAAGCGCAAAGCCACAACTCAGGTCATGCTACCCTCCTGACCATATCAACGCTGAACTATACCCAAAATGCAGATTTTACCAGTGGATTGTTTCTCAATGAAAAAAAATCGTCCTGCGAACGCTAAACAGATGCCTTCCCAACTATTGTTTGTAAGCCCCCTTCCGGTGTTCAAATGAATACACCCTTACCACATCCTCTTCAAGTGCATAGATCAACCTGTAATTTCCGATTCTTATCGATCTGAACCCCTTTAACGAGTATCTCAGTGGCTTTCCAAGAGTTGGATCTTTCAGCAGTTCTTTAAACTACTTTTTGACCCTATCCATCACAGTTTCATCTTTTACCTTCTTAATCTGGTTCTTAAACTTCTCAGATAATTCTATCCGAGTCATTCTTTCTCCAAATCCCTGAAAAACTCGTCTATATCTTCATCTGTTTTGAGGATGTGATATCTGCCCTCTTTAAAATCCTTCCTGCTCTCTTCGATATCCCGGCGCTGTTCAAAAATCCAGTGATAGCTAAACATTGCACCCCATTCTCACATCATTCTCGCATGTTGCAGGTGGTAGAACCATTTCATGACGGGTTTCACGTCGGATTTCCATCGTAATCCGCGCACCACTCACACAAAACTACACAAAAGTCATAAAAATAGGTCATTTTGAAGAAAAGAGTAGATAGCCACAGCTAATACGG
>JAYEFS010000130.1:0-4166 GCA_034658695.1 Methanobacteriota archaeon
CCATAGGGATCAAGGTGCCAGATGAAGAGATGGAACTGGTCAATATTACAAAAGATAAATTTCATGGAGAGTGGAACTACACGATCAGTCCGCGCATTGCATGACTTGATACCTTAATTTAATTACGATTCCTGAGAGGAATCTGGAAGAGGACATCGAGTATGCGAGAAGCCATCCGTGATTCTTCCACTTTGATCCATCTGGCAGGAATTGGACGTTTGGATCTTTTGAATTCCAAAATCCAGGGTAGTTTCCTGACACGGAAATTATGCATCGTACGCATGCGTTTTCAATTTTCATTCCGATTTTCATTGTTACCACGAAAACAGTATCAGTAGACGTCCGAGGAAACTACTTCGGATTTTAGAGTTTGAAAGAGTTCTATGGAAAGATTCTAATTACGCCGGCTGTCTGGAGGGAGGTTGTAGGGGAGGGGAAGGACAGATATGGTGCCAGAGAGGTTGAAGAAGCTCACGAATCGGGTTGGATTGAGGTGATTGCACCGGGTAATAAATCAGTGATCAGGTTGTTGGAGCGAGAATTGCATAAAGGGGAAGCCGAGACTATTTCACTGGCTATAGAGCGACACCACGAGGTAATCTTTCTGGACGAGTCAGAGGCGAGAAGAGTGGCGGATGTGTATGGATTGCGTAAGACAGGGGTGATTGGAATTTTGATTCGGGCGAAGTTAGAGGGTAAAGTGGCGTCACTTCGTGAGGAATTGGATAGATTACGTAGTGAATCGGGTTTCTGGATTGGAGACGAAATATACTGGCATGCATTGAATGCAGTGGCAGAAGGGTGAATTTATCTGGCGGGAATGGGTTACATAGCGTGAGGGGAATAAAAATCGAGACATCTGCGGATGTGGCAGAATTCACCCCATCTCCGCGATTGCCTCCTCAAAATTTCCTGATTCTGATAGATTCGATTCTGTGGTTTCCAACCCTTGCGCCTTCGCGTCTTTGCGTTCCTCTGATTTAACGCAAAGTCGCAGAGACACGAAGACGAAGGAGTGACTGAGGATTCTGCGGTCGTACCAATCGACAGCGAGGGGATATACTTCCTGCACGAGATTCCAATAATCGATGGCAGGATCGGCACATCAGACCTCGCAGAGAACGCTGCCCCAGCTCTGCGCGAGCACAAGGGAATCATACGCGGACATGGAACAATCGCTGTTGGGATGCTTCTGGAGGATGCGTATGTGGTCGCGTCCCAGATCGAGCACAGTTATATGGTGAAGTATCATGTTGACCTCATGAACGCTCACAAGAGGGGGTAGAACGTGGAAAAGCGGGCATATATGGTAAAAGATGGCAGGAGATGATTGTGATATGCATGCGGTGGTGATGGGTGGTGGGGTCGGGAGCAGGTTCGCAACAGATGGGTGGAGCGGCGAGAAGCCGATGGTTGCGCTCTGTGGCAGACCGCTCATCACATACATGATCGAGACACTCAACAAGAGCAGTGCAATCGACAAAATCTTTGTTGTGACGTCGCCTATCGTTCCTGAGACCCAGAAGTACCTTGAGAAAAACGGGGATCTTGAAGTTATTCCCGCGCCCGGGCTCGGTTATGTCTGCGACATGATTCACGGGATAATTGTTGCAGAGATTGAGGAGCCGGTACTCGTCGTAATGTCAGATCTCCCGCTGATTCCGCCTGATATGATCGATATGATTGTTTCGGTTTATGAAAAGCGAGATGAACCCGCGCTCTCTGTTCACACCCCGCTATCCGTCTGCACAGAACTCGGGCAGCGCCCGACTGCTGTTTTCAACCGTTAATAGTGAACTGCTCGTGCCGTGCGGTGTCAATATTCTCGATGGGAGTTTAATTGCAGAGGAGCAGCCTGATTTTAACTTGATTCTCTCTGACATCGAGGTTGCGCTGAATGTGAACACGGTCCGGGATCTGGAGCAGTGCGAGCGGATGCTGGTTGCGCGGTAGCGGCGGGGTGTGGTCGGCGCGTCCGAAACACCGGTCAACACACAAGAAACTTTACAACCTGGTAAGAGCTATGTAAAACACAATATCCTGCGGTAGAGGTAAAGTAGTTGAGAATCGAAGGGATTATCTGGTTCGACGAAATTGTCGAGAAACTTGAATGGAAACATGGTGTTCAGCCGCGAGAAGTCGTCGAGATCTTTATCAACAAACTCAACAAACCGGAGTTCCGTTTTGTTGAAAAGGGGCATCGCTCCGGAGAACATGTGTATGCAGCGATGGGGCAAACAGACGCAGGACGCCATCTTATTATTTTTTTTTATATATAAAAAAAGATGGGCGTGCATTTATTCTGTCAGCACGAAATATGACCAACAAAGAAAGGAGGAGATATGAGAGGTAAGAGCTCTATTTCAAAGGCACAATCCTACACAGACATTGGTAAATTCTGGGATACACGCGACCTTGCAGATTATTGGGACCAGACAGAACCTGCAGAATTCGAGGTGGACGTTCTATCAGAGATGACCTACTATGCACTGGACCGTGAACTGTCAGAAGAAGTTCGATCCCTTGCACGGAAGAGGGGTGTGTCGGCAGATACGCTGTTAAATCTGTGGGTGCAGGAGAAGTTGCAGCAGATATCCTGATACAACTCGAGCAAAACGCTATTTCCAGGAAAATGGATAACGCGTGTTGTGCACGGCACGGCCACCGACGGAATGATTCTTGAGGGGGTTTACGTGATCACACTCCAATTTACGTCTGCGCGGAACTCGAAAAGCGCCCGACTGCTGTTTTCAATCGCAATGGTGAATCGATCGTCCCGTGCGGTGTCAATATTCTCGATGGGAGTTTGATTGCAGAGGAACAGCCTGATTTTAACTTGATTCTCTCTGACATCGAGGTTGCGCTGAATGTGAACACGGTTAGGGATCTGGAGCAGTGCGAGCGGATGCTCATGGCGCGGTAGCGGAATCTTCATGATAAGTCCGTTGCAATCCAGGACTTGTGATATATCTGTTTAAAAGAACTCATTTCTTGATTAGAGGCAACTGCTTGAAGATATCACGCATAAGTTCCAGGAAATTTTCCTGACTTAGCTTATCCTCCTGCCTAAGTTGAAAAGCGCCAATCACAGCGATGAAGAGCATTACTCCGATAATCACGACTGGCACGGCATACCATGACACATACTTGATGATGGCAGCGATCACCGCCATGATGATGACTATTGCCACCAGATAAAATGACCCCGAAATCCATGGCTTCGACTGCTTGTCGGTAGGAGTGACTGGCCGAACTGGTGGTGGCGTTCGAGGTGTAGGATCTCTCCTGCCGCTTTCTTCTCTTCGTTCTCTGCGTTCTTCTTCAGATTCAACGCCGTCGAGCAGTTTTTTGACGGGGACTCCTCCTCCTTCTAGTTCTTCCGGGAAGTGAGTCTTTACTCCCTTCTTTTCCATTTTCAGCAGACGTCTGTAACCAACCACAATCTCCGGATGATCTGTCAGGGGCACCTTCTCTTCGGGTTCGATTCCAGGGATGGTCTGGTGGATGTACTCAAAATTGGAACGGATCACTCCCAGAAAGACTCGCCGGGTCTGCTCTCTGCCGCTGACCCGGATAAAAATCTTTTTATCCTCCCTGTCCGCCTTAACCAGTGCTTTGTTCCCGCTATCCTTGTCCTCCAGCACAACCCCGCTGCGCCAGTATGTTTCTTTGCAGATATAGGGATGCATACGCACAATGAAACGTGAGATGATGCTTCCCGGGAGTGCATCGTAATGGTACTGGAACGCCAGTGCATCGTCCCATTTACCGGTATATGGTTCTTCCCTGGAGAGGAGGTCAGGAATCAGGAATTTCTCATCGTAAAAACCCTCAAAATCAAAGCAAAGTTCAAACTTGCGCATCATATCCATGATAAAGAGGTGTTTATCACGGGGATATTCCTTAGAGTCCAATATCCGGTTTAGCATCTCTTGTTTTAGAACACCTTTTGCATGGAACAACTCATTGGAATTCAGAATCGCGTAAACGCCTTTTGTGACCCACTCCGGGTTTAAGATATTGGTCTCTTCGAGTGGGATCATCCTGAAAATTGAGAACGATTCCCATATCGCGAGTATCTGAACCTGTGCCAGACTGAAGGCATAACCGACGATCTCAATCAGCGCACCCTCATCCGCTTACTTCATGATCTGGGAATCGTTCTC
>JAYEFS010000131.1:0-16067 GCA_034658695.1 Methanobacteriota archaeon
AAGGGCGAATGCCTGACAGTGGTAGGTCCATCAGGAGCCGGGAAGAGTGTCCTCCTCAAGTCACTGAACAGACTCATCGAGCCATCCGAAGGTAAAATAGAGCTCTTCGGAACGAATATCGCCAGAATCGATCCCATCGATCTCAGACGCAGGGTCTGCCTCGTGGGGCAAGTACCGGTCATGTTCGTTGGGACGGTGAGAGAGAATCTGGCATATCCGTTCTCATTTAAGAGAAATCAGAGTCTTAAGAGACCGGACTATCCGACCATTCTGGATTCTGTTGGGCTGTCGCAATCTCTGCTTGAGAGGGACGCAAGCAAGCTCTCGGTGGGCGAGCAGCAGCGGGTCGCAATCGCAAGGGCGCTCTGCCTGAGTCCTGAGATACTGCTCCTGGATGAGCCCACCGCACCGCTTGACCATGCCTCAGTAGAGGTGGTGGTGGAGACGATCACGCATCTTAATTGTGAAATGGAACTGACGATTGTGATGGTGACCCATGATACGGATCAGGCGAGCAGGCTCGGGGATGAGACATTACGGATAGTGGATGGGCGAGTGGATGGTAACATGGAGTGATGAATATGATCGGAGAAACTTATGACCCTGTTAATGGACTGATAAAACTCGGGCTCGCGGCGACTCTTCTTATAATCACAGTTGTGATCATGTACTTAAAGAGGCTCCAGTTGTCACGGAGCATAGCAATAGCCGCGGTCAGGGGATGTCTCCAGCTGATGGCGGTAGCCCTCGCTATAACGGCGGTGTTCCAGTCAGAGAGCCTGCTTCTGGTCCTACTGATACTCTCCCTGATGCTGATAATCGCTGCACACACATCGGCAAAGAGAGCGGAGGGGATTCCGGGTCCATTCACTGTGACTCTTCCCGCAATCTCGATAGGCGCGTCCTCAGCACTCATATCGATGGTCATAACCGGAGTTCTGCCACCCACGCCAGAGTTTCTGATCGCTTTTGGAGGTTTGACAATCGGCGGGTCCATGGTGATCTGTTCACTCGCTCTTGAGAGACTTGCCGGGACGATATCTTCCAACAGAGACCGGATAGAGACATCGCTATGCCTCGGGGCAAGTTCTGAGGAGGCAGTGGAACCCTACACCAGACTGAGCGTTGCTGCTTCGCTCATACCGAGCATTGACACCGTAAGGACACTCGGGATCATCATAATCCCTGGAACCATGACCGGGATGATCATCGGGGGCACAGATCCGCTCTGGGCTGCAGAATATCAACTGATCAGATACTTCATGTTAATCGCAGCAGGTATCCTAACATCCATCCTGGCTACGCATCTCGCGGAGAAGCACCTGCTCAACCATGACACGCCGGCTGGATGTGGTGAGGTGATGATGTGATCGAAGCAACCTACGACCCTGCTAGCGGGCTGATAAAACTCGGGCTCGCGGCGACTCTTCTTATAATCACAGTTGTGATCATGTACTTAAAGAGGCTCCAGTTGTCACGGAGCATAGCAATAGCCGCGGTCAGGGGATTTCTCCAGCTGATGGCGGTAGCCCTTATCATAACAGCGGTGTTCCAGTCAGAGAGCCTGCTTCTGGTTGTCCTGATACTCTCTATGATGCTGATAATCGCTGCACACACATCGGCAAAGAGGGCGGAGAGGATTCCATCTCCATTCGCTGTGACCCTTCCCGCAATCTCGATAGGCGCATCCTCAACGCTCCTCTCAATGGTCATAATCGGCGTCATACCTACAGAGCCGGAGTTTCTGATCCCGATCGGGAGCATGATTATAGGTGGTTCCATGGTGGTCTGCTCACTCACCCTCGAGAGGCTCGCGGGAGAGGTCTCTTCTGAGAGGGACAGAATAGAGACATCACTCTGCCTCGGGGCAAGCTCCAAGGAGGCACTGGAACCATACGCCAGACATGGCGTCAAAGCTTCACTCATACCGAGTATTGACAGTCTCAAGACACTCGGGATCATTGTTATCCCCGGAGCGATGTCAGGAATGATCATCGGGGGCGTTAACCCGCTCTGGGCTGCTGAATATCAGCTGATCATATCATTTATGTTTCTTGCGGCAAACATTACAACAACCATTCTGGCAACGCATCTCTCTCTGAGACACCTGTTTACAGATGCGCACCAGCTCATAATCAGAGGGATCGAGGTAGCACGATGATTGAAGTTGAGAATTTGGTGAAGAAATTCGGAGATATGACTGCTGTTGATGGGATCAGTTTCAGGGTGCGAAAAGGTGAGATATTCGGCTTTCTGGGACCCAATGGGGCGGGCAAGACCACAACGATCAATATACTGGTGGGGCTATCGCTTCCAAGTTCCGGAACCGCAAGGATAGCAGGATATGATGTAACGAAAGATCCGATACGGTGTAAGAAGCAGCTTGGCATAGCAACCCAGGATGCAAACTTTGATCGACACCTGAGCATCAGGGATGACCTCTTCTACAATGGCCTACTTCGTGGCATACCAAGAAAAGAACTCAAGAAGCGGGTTGATTATGCGTTGCAGTGGAGCAAACTTGAGAAGTATCGGGATAAACGATTCTATAAACTGTCAGGCGGGATGCAGAGAAGGCTTGTTGTGGCAAGAGCGATGCTATCAGACCCCGAGATTCTGTTACTTGATGAGCCCACGATCGGACTTGACCTGCAATCAAGAATGCAGCTCTGGGACTCCATAAAGAATCTGAAAAAGTCAGGGAAGACCGTTCTTCTCACAACCCATTACATAGAGGAGGCAGATATTCTCTGCGACAGGATTGCGATCATCGACCATGGTATGATCATAGCCAGCGGAACACCTGATGAGCTGAAGAGGATGCTTGGTAAGAAGATCACAATCGAGGTTACGTTAAATCCCGAAGCCATGAATGAAGAGATCGAAGAAGACCTGAACAAGACATCTGGAGTCAATCACGTGGAGATTAAGAGCAATCGGGTGAAGATCGGTGTGGATGGTGATGCAGTTATAGAAGAGGTCTTGAAAAGCCTGTTTACAAAAGCCAGGGTCAGTGAGATCGATATCATCCGCCCAACGCTTGATGATGTCATTCTGCATCTGACAGGGAGGGAGATACGATGAAGACCAGGGCGATTGGGGTGGTTCTTGCGGTCTGGGAGCGTGAGATGTATGATTACCTGAAAAACCTGCATGTGTATGCCACGCGTCTCGTGGTAGAGCCGTTGCTCTTCATCTTCATCTTTGGGATGGGACTTGGCAGGCGTGTTGTGATCGGTGATGTGAATTATCTGGATTTTATGGCGCCAGGCATACTCTTCATGGTTGCAACGAACAACAGCTATCAGACCGTATCCCTGAGGCTAATGATCGCACGGGAGTGGGACAAGACACTGATCACCGCACTCACAGCCCCTGCAAAACCTTTTGAAATCGTTCTTGGCTACGTGCTTGCAGGGGTGGTTCAGGCACTGGTTGCATGTGCCGTATTCATCGTATTGATGGGCTACATTGTCGGGACATCGTTCGGCTGTATTCCATTGATTGTACTCTTCATTATAGTGACAGCGGCATTATTCTCATCCCTTGCGGTCGTGACAGCGATGTGGTTCGATAATCTGTACCAGCAGGTGGTCTTCACGTTCCTTGTGATCGTACCGATGATCTTCTTCTGCGGCACATTCATACCGATCACCGATCTTCCGAACTGGGTGCAGCCTGTAATAGAGATGATCCCGCTCACAGTGGCGGTACAGGCGGTTAGAATGATCACGTTGTCGATTGCGAACCCATATCTGTGGCAGAATCTGGCATATATCATCGTATGTGTAGTCACCATCTTTTCGATGGGTCTGTATCTCTTCAAGAGAAGGGTGATCACGTAAATGAGTTAATATCTGATGGGTGGATTATTATTGCAGTACAGAGATATTGTTGCAACCACAATGTTTATAACGTGGTAATATATTCACCTATTTCGGCAACTTCGTATGAACTAATATCGGAGTTACACAACAAGATGTGAACTATCATAACAAGGAATGACTCGGAAATGACATACAAAACGATGCCGGATATCGTGCGCGGTCATGAGATCTGGCTTGAGCACGACAAGCTGCACGCACATCCGGGAGATACGGTCGAATGCAAGCTGCTTCTCGGACACAACATGGCAGTCGATGGAATGGCTGACATTAAGAACGTGAAAGCCGCTCTTTTTGACCCGGAAAGTCAGAAACACGATCTTGCAGTAGATACTGGAGACGATTGCCTGATTCTGCGATTCGATCCGGTTCTTGATGGGTACCACACTGTTGCGGTTGAGTATGATGCAGGCATCTACACAGTGACAGACGATGGCTGGCACACAGGTCTGAAGAGCGACTACGAGAACGTGAAGAGCAGCGGGTACTATTACCAGTATGCCGGATTAATCATCCCTGTAGGGCATGGGGGACCGAAAGAACTCAATTCGATACCCGGACGCGAGCTTGAGATCATGCCGGTAGATTTCAGACACTATCATGCCGGAGAAGCGATCGAGCTTCGGGTCATCTACGATGGCGCAGCACTTGCCGGAGCCGTGATCGATGCTGCGTCTGGCGGCGATGGAAGCGACGCAGCTTCTGCGACCACTGACTCTGACGGCATTGCATCGATCAAACTGGATAAGTCAGGAAACTGGATCTTCAAGGTCAGACACACCGATCCGGAGAAAGGTATTGAAAATCGGTATGATGAGAAGGTGATAACAGCTGTCCTGTCTGTTATGGGAGTTCACTAAAGACATAGGTGAATGAAATGGAAAACAATATTGGAGTACTGGTACTCGGGCACGGCAGCTCACTTCCATACAACAAGGAAGTTGTGAGCGCTATTGCTGAGATGATAGGTAAGGGCGACGAAAAGATGGTCGTTAAAACCGCGTTTCTGAATCTGGACACCCCGACCCTTCATGAAGGGCTGAAGAGCTTTGAAGGGACCGGAGTTGAAAAGATTGTGGCGCTGCCCTGTTTCCTGGCACCGGGTGTTCACACCACACAGGATATTCCGCGGGTTTTAGGGATTAAGGAGGGTGAAAACCGGACCACAGTTGAGCTCGGCGAGAGTGAGATCGAACTGCTCTACGCACAACCGCTGGGTGCGGATTCGTGCATCGCAAATCTCGCACGCGAGAGGATCGGAGACGTCCTTAAAGAGTAAAATGGCGGATGCAGATACGTGATAACGCCGCTATAGAAGACGTTACCAAACAGAGACGGAATAGGTCTTTTGATACGTACGAATGGTGCCTCGCGCATGGAATTCAGTCAGAACGGGAAAAGGAAGCGTGAAACTCTCTTCTGAAAAGAGCACTCGGAGAATGGACGAGCGATGTGCCAGACGTTGGTTGTGGCACCGGCGTTCTCTCTCTACTCTCATCAGAGATCGGACATAATATAACAGGTATCGATCTCCCAGATGGAATGCTTGGAAGAGCAAAGGAGAAAGCAGATGACTGGAATCTCAGTGCAGAGTTCAAGATTGATGATGCCGAGAATCTATCATTCGAGGATGGATCATTCGATTCTGTCATCAATCGCCATCTTCTCTCTGACGCTGCCGGACCTAAAAAGAGCGGTATCCGGGTGGAAACGCGTCTTGAAACCCGGTGGCAAGGTGGTCATAATCGATAGTAGCTGGGGCGATTTCAACAGCTTGCGTAGATGGATCCGGCGTTATCTCGTCTCAATTCATCTGATAATAATAACAGAGCGAAGGCAAAAAACCCACGAGATTGCACAAGATTTCACGAGATCAACACAGAAATCTTGTGGAGATGGCTGCACCGCTGCTTCGCAGACTGTGTAATCTCGTGTTAGCTAAACACGTACGTCAGGTGAAGTGTATAAAAGACACTCAGGAGGTATAGAAATGACGTTTTATATAACAGGAAGTGAAAATGGTGGGTAAAATAAAATCCAAAGATTCTGGGTATATTGAAATAAAAGATATCATCAGAGAGCGGTGGAATGAACATTGCACGAAGTATGATAGACACGGATATCACTCAGGGGAAGGAAGAAAGGCGTGGAAAGCCCTTTTAACTCAAGCACTCGGAGATGAAAAACTCAATGTACTGGACGTGGGTTGCGGCACCGGAATAATCACCCTGCCGCTGGCTGAACTTGGGCATACTGTAACTGGCATAGATCTGTCAGAAGGCATGCTGAATATAGCAAAAGAAAAAGCAAGCAACCTTGATCTCTCTATCGAGTTTAAACTCGGTGACGCCGATAACCTGCCATTCGAGGACGGGTTGTTCGATGTTGTCACCAATCGCCATCTTCTATGGACGCTTCCATATCCTGAAAAGGCGGTATCTGAATGGAAGAGGGTTCTGAAGCCGGGAGGCAAGATGGTGATAATTGACGGCAACTGGGATGGGCGCAGACGGTTGCATGAGCGGATATGGCGTTATCTCATCTCTGCACCTCTGGTCTTGATCACAGAACGAAGAAGTCCATTCCAGGGGCATTATGACCGGGACACAGAGAGGAAGTTACCGATGAGGTACAAAGAACGCCCGCAGGCTGATATTGGAATTCTTGAGAACCTCGGGTTCAGCGTTGATGTGATGGACGTGCCAATACCGGTATTTCCCAGAACCAGGGGCTTGATCGGAGTTCTCAAGTATGGTTGTTGGGGCGGTCGTGGCTCTTTTCTGGTTAAGGGAATAAAAGAAGAGAGGTGAAGAGGAATGGAAAGAGGAGAACTCGAATCTGAGTGGGTGACGGAGGAGATAAAGGAATACTGTGCCCTTATAAACTCGCATGGGGCAGCTTTACTGATCATGGATAGTACTACATCAAGGGCTCTAAAACAGAGTAGGTGATGTTATGAACAATACCAAGACGATAATAAGGAATTACTGGGATGAGCGGTCGTCAACCTTTGACCTCTCCCCCGGGCACGTCATAGCTAGTGAAAAGGAAGAGAAGGCATGGAAATCCCTTCTTCGGAAGACGATCGGCGGAGGGGCGAGAGAGATCCTCGACATAGGCGCTGGTACGGGTTTTCTCTCAATTATGCTCGCTGAGATCGGGTATCGGGTAGTTGGTCTTGATTTATCAGAGGAGATGATAGCAAGAGCGAGGAATAAGGCGAGGAATCGGGGTGTTGAAGTCGAGTTCAAGCCGGGCGATGCTGAGAATCTACCCTTTGAAACCGGATCATTCGATGCAATCGTGAACAGAGCGGTCCTCTGGACGCTTCCGGACCCGAAGAAGGCACTTGCTGAATGGAGGCGTGTCCTGAAACCTGGCGGAAGACTTTGCTTCTTCCTTCATGAACCACAACCCGACGGAGTAACAGATCGATTCCGTAGACAGCTTGGGAATCTGGTTATTCTCGCTACGGAGCGGAGAAATCCGTGGAACCAACTCCATAACAGCGAGAACTTGGGGGTGGAGCTTCCCTTCAGGGGTGGTGTTGAGCCGCATGTTATAACGAAGCTTCTGGAGGAGGGTGGATTTGAGAGTGTCTCTGCTGAGCCGATGGCGGAGATCGGCAGGTTGAAAAGGGAGGGCATGCCCATGTATTCTAAAATAGCATCTGGCAAGCATGTTCAGTACTGCTATACTGCTATTAGTCCGGATCGTGGAAAAATCTCGTGAGTCATGACTGAAAAGTTAGATGTGCTGGGTGTATGTTTGCGTCCGGGAGATGCATGATATGAATGACAGGTGATATATGTACTGGTTTGTATCATGATACTAATCGAAAGTCTTAAGTACAAACTGAAATAGTTACAATTCGTATGCGATATGTGATACGCATTTTGCGTATGCCCCTACAGAATACAACCCCAAGGAGGAAAGATCCAATGAGAACAGATAGAATATTAGTTGGAATAACAATGATGCTCCTGCTTGCACTGCCAGCCGCGGCATCAGACTACACACTCGGCGTCTTCGGAAACGCGAACGAGGACGAGACAATTAACATGCAGGATGTGACGTATACCGAACTGATCATCCTCGAATACCGCGACAGAACAGAACTTTCGGATGCCAAGCACGATAGCAAGATCAATATGCAGGATGTGACGCAGATCGAGCTCGTCATACTCGGAAAAGAGAAGGAGCTGACGATCGTCGATGACACGGGAGATGCAGTAACCGTCCAGAAACCGATAGAGCGCTTTGTATACCATGGGCACAACTCTTATGTCTATGAAACACTGCGGGCGATCGATGCGGCAGACGGGATCATCGGCATCAGCCATCGATTCACCGATCCCAACGGTTATCGGTACAGCGAGGCGTATTATCCGGAGCTCTGCGGTTTGACGAACGTTGGCGTCCTCAAAACGCCTGACTATGAAGTGGTAAACACCCTGAGACCGGATGTTGTCATCAGCGATGAGGAGAGGTACTATGACAGGACAAAGACCCCTGGCATCCCTGTTGTAGCCATGGATGTGAGGCTTGCGAACTTCAGAGAGGCGACTATGAAGTTCGGGTACATCTTCAACAACGTTGAGGGGGTAGAGGAGTATATCGACTGGTACAACGGCTGGGAAGATGAGATAGGTGAGCGGATAGAAGGGCTAACAGATGATGACAAGCAGCTGGTATACATCGGTTCCTACAAACCAGGGACGACATCATTCCAGGTACCTGCCAGGGACAACTACAGGGCAGAGATGGTTCACAGGGCAGGAGGCGACTACATAGGTGACGAGATCGATGGTGACGGCATGATCAATGTGGATGCCGAATGGGTGATAACACGAAATCCTGATGTCATCATATTTTCAGCAGGAGTCGAGTACGCAAGTTATGATGTCGAGGATCCGTCAGAGGCGATCGCGCTGATAGACGACTTCACTAGCCGCCCTGATGTCGCCGGGATCAATGCAGTGAAGAATAACAGGGTATATGTGGTGAGCCATGCATTCATCCTCTGTGGGGGTGCAAGTGGTCTAATAGGCACGACATACTACGCAAAGTGGTTGTATCCCGACTTATTTGCGGATATGGATGCAACCGCGATGCATCAGGAGTTCGTGACAAGATTCCAGCGCATAGACCTTGATCTGGAGAACTGCTACTGTGTATATCCGCAACCAACATAAAGCATGAGTGAAGTGGAGATAATAGGGGCAGAGAGTGAGATAGAAAAGGAATACAGGAAGTACATCGGGAGGAAGGTTACATTCATCCTCTCCTCTCTCATTTTTTTGCTTTTCATCTTTGGTATAGCCGGATCGCTTGGATCGGCAGATATTACGATATGGGATGCGTATTCCACGTTTCTTCATCGTTTCTTCCCTGATCACTTCCATACGAGCTGGCTTGCAGAGACATGTGTCTGGAATCTCCGGCTTCCACGCATCATACTCGGCACAATCGCAGGTATCGGTCTTGCGATATCAGGATCGGTGATGCAGAGTGTTCTTAAGAATCCGCTCGCAAGTCCTTACACGCTCGGGATCTCGGCAGGTGCAGGTTTTGGCGCATCCCTCGCCATAATCTCCGGCGCTGGTCTAATTGGAGGGGAGTATCTCATAATAGGAAACGCCTTTGTCTTTTCTATGCTGTGTTCGTTCATTATCATAGGTCTTGCGAGCAGAAGAGGGGCGACGCCTGAAACCATGATTCTTGCAGGCATCGCAATTCTGTACATCTTCTCCGCATCAACAACGCTACTCCAGTACTTTGGCGAGGAGGATGCTGTTGTCCAGTCGGTATTCTGGATGGTTGGCGATCTTGACCGGGCATCATGGAGCAAGATAACGATGGCTGGTATCGTGGTTGCGATCTGCATTCCCTTGCTCATGATAAAATCATGGGATCTCAACGTGCTGGCTGCTGGCGATGAGGCTGCACAGAGTATGGGTGTGAATGTCAAGCGGATCAGGATATTTACCATGACGCTCGTGAGCCTGCTTGTTGCAAGCATCGTCTGTTTCACAGGAACGATCAGCTTTATAGGGCTTGTTGCACCGCATATAACGCGCATAGCCATCGGAGGAGATAACAGATTCCTGCTCCCTGCATCAGGTCTGATAGGCGCGATATTACTGGTTGGAGCGGACATCGTGGCAAGAAACATCATAGCACCCATCATAATCCCGGCGGGTGTGATCACAGCCTTCATGGGAGGTCCTCTCTTCCTGTACCTGATAATGAAGAGGAGGAGGGAGTACTTTTGAAGCTTAAGGTAAAGGATGTCACGTTCAGCTACACGAGTACGACGATTCTCGAAGAGATAACGATGGAGCTTTCCGAGTCAGAGATGCTCGGAATCGTGGGTCCGAATGGTGCAGGAAAATCCACGCTCATTCGGTGCATTGATAGAATCTTACGACCGAAGCGTGGAAGCATCCTCCTGGACGGGCAGGAGGTGGAAGAGATGAGCATGACAGAGATTGCAAAGAATCTCGGCTATGTCCCACAGACGAGTTCACGCACATTCCCGACAACGGTCTTTGATGCTGTTCTTATGGGCAGACGTCCGCATATCGGGTGGCGAAGCAGCAGAAAGGATGCGAAGAAGGTCGTTGAGGTCTTAAAACTGATGGAGATCGAGGATCTTGCCATGAGAGAGTTTAATGAGCTGAGCGGTGGTCAGCAGCAGAAAGTCTTGATCGCACGGGCGCTTGCACAGGAGGCAGGGGTTCTCTTGCTGGACGAACCGACCTCAAATCTTGATATTCAGCATCAGCTTGAGGTAATGGAGATCATAAGTGACCTTGTTGCAGAGAACGGGGTTTCAGCGATCATGGCGGTCCATGATCTCAATCTTGCATCGAGATACACCGATCGGGTGATCATCATGAAAGCGGGCAGGATATTTGGTGCAGGCAGTCCCACTGATGTTCTCACGCCTGAGAATATCCGGTCTGTCTATAACGTTGAGGCAAGGGTGATCGATCATGACGGGGAAAAGCCGTATATCGTGCCGATGAGGTCCGTGAAATCAGACAAAAGGAGGAAACAAGAATAATGGAAAAGAAAGAACTCGAATCTGACAGAGTAAAAGAAGAGATAAAGGAGTACTGGGACTTAACAAAGGAGCATGCTTTCTTCAAGGACGATTCAGAGGAAGATGCATGGAGAAGATCGCTTCATGAAGAGTTCGGCACAGAGAAGCTGAAGATACTGGACGTTGGTGCCGGCAACGGCTCTCTTTCTCTCCTATTTGCCGAGATGGGGCATGATGTTGTGGGAATCGATATCTCAACGGAGATGCTCGCGGTTGCAAAGAAGAAGGCGAAGGAGATGGGAGTTGATCCTGATCTGAGGATTGGTGACGCTGAATCACTGGATTTCGACGACGAGAGCTTCGATTCAGTCGTCAGCCGGATCGTGCTCTGGACGCTCCCCCATCCTGAGACGGCGATAGCTGAGTGGATGCGGGTCTTGAAGCCTGGCGGGAGGGTGTACACGTTTGAAATTGATTCATCGGGCAGAAGGAAGGCTGGGTGGATTAAGAGAAATCTGGGACTTTTATTAATCACTCTATCTGAGCGGAAGAACGCATGGAAGAGGTCGAATTACAGCAAGGAAGTTACCGAAAGTCTGCCGCTTGGCTTCGAGAAAGTTTCTTCAACTGCCATCAAAAAGGTGGAACTCTTCAGGAAGGGTGGATTTGAGGATGTCTCGGTCTTTGCGATGGATGAGGTGAGCGAGATATCGCAGAAGAATCAGGAGGACGTTTCACTGGGATACAGACTCGCATGGGGCGACCCTGGTTATTTCGCATGGTATTACATCAGGGGATGTAAACCTGAGTAGGTGCTACTATGAATGATACGAAGAATATAATAAAGGATTACTGGAATGAGAGATCGTCAACCTTTGACCTCTCTCCCGGACATGTTATAGCTAGTAGAAAGGAGGCTGAGGCATGGAAATCCCTTTTCCGGGAGAAGATTGGTGTAGGTGCCAGAGAAATCCTCGACATAGGCGCTGGCACAGGTTTTCTCTCAATCATGCTTGCTGAACTGGGGTATCGGGTTGTTGGCATCGATATGTCAGCGGGGATGATAAAGAGAGCAAAGAAGAAAGCGCATGACCTGGGTGTTGAAGCCGAGTTCAAGCTGGGCGATGCTGAGAATTTATCTTTTGAAACCGGATCATTCGATGCAATCGTAAATAGAGCAGTCCTCTGGACTCTTCCCAACCCGGAAAAGGCACTTGCCGAGTGGAGGCGTGTCCTGAAACCGGGGGGAAGACTCTGCTTCTTCCTCCATGAACCACACCCGGATGGAATAACAGATCGATTCCGTAGACAGCTTGGAAATATAGTTAGTCTAATCGCAGAGAGAAGAAATCCGTGGAACTCACTCTATGACCGCGAGAAATTGGGGGCAGAGCTTCCATTCAGGGGTGGTGTGAAGCCGTCTGTGATAACGAAGCTTATAGGGAAGAGTGGATTTGAGAGAGTATCTGCAGAGCCGATGGTTGAGATAGGCAGGCTAAAAAGAGAGGGAATGCCTCTGCATTATAAAATATCAGCCGGCAACCACGTTCAGTACTGCTATACCGCTGTCAAGCCGAATGGTGGTGAATGAAGTAAACTATGGGGATTGATGGATGAAATGTGTATGGGTTCATACACCCGATCTCAGTAAATTCGTATGAAAGAATATCGGAATCTGACAACAACATACGAACTATTATAATAAATGAGGAATACTAAATGATACGTAAAGATATGCCAGACATCGTGCACGGGCATGAGATCTGGCTTGAGCAGGATATACGACATGCGCATGTCGGAGAGACGGTTGAATGCAAGCTGCTCCTCGGACATAACATGGCAGTCGATGGAATGGCTGATCTCAAAAACGTGAAAGCGGCTCTTTATGATCCGGCAAACGAGAAACACGATCTCGTAGTGGATACTGGAGATGACTGCCTGATTCTGAGATTCGATCCGGTCATTGATGGATACCACACCGATCCGGGCAAGGGCGCCTTAGGTCCGTATGATGAGAAGGTGATGACCGCAGTACGGTCAGTTATGGGAGTTTACTGATAGTTGAGGTGAATTAAATGGAAAAGAATATTGGAGTACTGGTACTCGGGCACGGCAGCTCGCTTCCATACAACAAGGAGGTTGTGAGCGCTGTGGCTGAGATGATAGGTAAGAGCGATGAAAAGATGGTTGTTAAAACCGCGTTTCTGAATCTGGACACCCCCACACTTCACGAAGGGTTGAAGAGTTTTGAAGGGACCGGAGTTGAGCGTATTGTGGCGCTGCCATGTTTCCTGGCACCGGGTGTTCACACCACACAGGACATCCCGCAGGTTTTAGGGATTAAGGAGGGCGAAAACCGGACAACAATTCAGATCGACGATAATGAGATCGAACTCTTGTATGCACAACCGCTGGGTGCGGATTTGTGCATTGCAAGTCTCGCATGTGCAAGGATTGCAGACGTTCTTCAAGAAACCGGTATGCCGGACTGGGCACAACTCTGGGAGCAGGGAATGCGAGAGTCCAGCTGGATAGACGACATTACCCAGCAGGCAAACTCGGTCAATGAATACTGGGATGATCAATCACCACGGTACAATCGCGGACATGATGCATACCGGTCGCCGGTTGTTGATCGACTTGATAAGTACATCAATTCGAACACCACGCTACTGGATGTTGGTGCCGGCACCGGGGCACTTACGATACCAATGGCTAAGAAAGTCAAAAAGGTACTGTCGATTGAACCGTCCGCAGGCATGTTGGAGTATCTTAAGAATATTGCCTTGAAGGAAGATCTGTCGAACATCGAATTTATCAATGAGACCTGGGAAGGTGCGGAAGTATCCGGGCAATATGACCTCGTTGTCTGTAGCCATGCGCTCTATTTTATACAGGATATAAAAAAATCGCTCCAGCGCATGATCGATGTAACTGGAAAACATCTCTTCCTGATGGTCGGGGTGCACGATAACAACGACAAATATGGGGACATCTGGGAGATTATCAAAGGAACCTCGTATAAACCGGGTCCGGATTACATCTACATCTATAATCTCTTACGAGAACTGGGATGGCATCCTGATGTGGAGATGATACCAACCACCATGGAATGCGCGAGTATGGATGAAGCTCTAAGACTTGCAACCTCGCATTTCGATGAGTCAGATGTTCAGGCGAAGCAGGAGGAGCTTCGTTCATACCTGTCTCAGCATGTCCGGCAGGACTCCGATGGTAAGTTCAGATGGAATGATTCGTTTAAATCAGCGATGATAGTGGTGAACAAGGATGTATGAAAATATAAGTATAAAAGACATCATCAAACAGAATTGGGATGAATCTTCTAAACACTACGATTGCTCTCCAGGGCATGGAATTCAGTCAGAGCAGGAAAAAGAGGCGTGGAACTCTATTCTGAATAAAGCACTCGGGGATAAAACGCTCGATGTGCTGGACGTTGGTTGCGGCACCGGCGTTCTCTCTCTGCTCTTAGCAGAAACCGGACACAATGTAACAGGTATCGATCTATCAGATGGAATGCTTGGGAAATCAAAGGAGAAAGCAGCTAACCAGAATCTTCGTGCAGAGTTCAGAATTGGTGATGCCGAGAATCTATCGTTTGAGGATGAATCTTTCGATGCTGTGATCAATCGTCACCTTCTCTGGACGCTTCCGAATCCGGAGAGAGCGATCTCCGAGTGGAAACGTGTCTTAAAACCCGGCGGCACCGTGATAATACTCGATGGTAATTGGGGAAATTTCAACAGCTTACGCAGGCGAATCTGGCGGTATCTCGTATCTATGCCTCTGATTTTAATTACTGAGCGAAGAAATCCATGGCGCAGGCATTATAATATGGATATTGAGAAACAGTTACCGATGAGGCAGAGAACACGCCCTCAGGCAGATATAGAAATTCTTGAGAATCTCAGATTCAGTGTTGATATGATGGATGTGAATGTTCCGAGAACCATGACATTCATGAGTTCACTGAAGTATGGCTACTGGGGCAATCGCGGGTATTTTCTAGTGAAAGGGATCAAACCAACGGGATGAGATCGTGAAACCGCTATTGTATACCATAGCCACCATCTGCGGCATCTATGATATGTACAAATATTCCAATGCGGCAAGATCCACAATTAGCTGGCGTCTGGTAAAACTTGCTCGTGGTGCATGGTCTAGAATACTGCTCGCGGTGTTGATCGGGCTTGGGGTCGCACTCATCAATGTTGCGCAGCTGAGTATCACCGGATACGCCATCGGTAAGATGTTTGCAGGAGCGGAGGTATCAGTTGTGCTCCCTCTGCTATTGATCGCTGCCCTCTTAATCCTCTTTCGTGCGTGGCTTACGTATCTGAAAGAGACTATCGCCCACTATATCGCAGCAGGTATCAAGATCGCACTGCGCAATCGCATCTACGCCCATCTAATCGCGCTTGGGCCCGGATACCTCGAACGGCGCCAGACAGGCGAACTGCTTGCTGCAGCCGTGCACGGCGTCGAGACGCTTGAGATATACTTCGGAAAGTATCTGCCGCAGTTGGTAATCACACTCTTGACACCGATTGCAATCTTCACATACTTAACCATCCTTGACTGGCAGCTCGCACTCGTCCTTGCGGTCTTCTTCATCGCAGCGCTGACGATGCCCCAGTGGTTCAATCCATCGGCAAGGCGTCAGAGGAGACGACACTGGGCTGCAATTGCTGAATTAAACTCATACTTCATCGATAGCCTCCAGGGGCTGGTCACGCTCAAGGCGTTCAATCGCGGAAAACAGCGTGGCGAGGAGATCACGAAACGGGCAGTGGACCTCTGCAGTGCGATCATGAGGGTTATCGGAATCAACTTCGCATACATAGGTGTCACCAACCTCATCATGACGAGCGGCGCTGCTGTTGCTCTGGGCTGGGGCGCAGTGCGTGTGGTGCAGGGCACGCTCTCAATCGATGTGCTCTTAATCGTGCTCTTGCTTGGAAACGAGATATACAAACCGATCCTTGAGCTGAATACCGCATATCACGGGGGACTCGAGGGTGCAACAGCAGCAGGGGGAATCTTCAACCTGCTCGATACCACGCCTGATGTCACCAATTCACCCAAAGCCGCATCAACGCCACCTGTTGCACAAT
>JAYEFS010000132.1:0-16066 GCA_034658695.1 Methanobacteriota archaeon
ACGCGCCGTATTCAGCGCGCCACTTATCTATTGTCCATTGAGGACGGGGTGACAAAAAGGAACAAAAATGGCAAGGTTTTGGGATGTGGAACTCACCCGAATATGGAGAGTTTTCATCACCCCAGGCTCAACCCCCATCACCCCCTCACTTCACCCGCATCTCCACCCCACCACCATCTCCCTTCGCATCCACCACAACCCTCGCGCCCTCCGCGACCTCCCCCGCCACAATCAGCCGCCCGAGCGCAGTCTCGACCTCCTTCTGAATCACCCGCTTCAAAGGTCTCGCACCATAGACCGGGCTGTATCCAGCATCCGCGAGATACTTCTTCGCAGTATCGGTAACCACAAGATCGATTCTCTGACCCTCCAGTCGTTCAGTCAGATACCCGATCTGAATATCCACAATCGCGACAAGCTGCTCCTTTGTAAGCGCCCTAAAGACAACCGTCTCATCGACCCGATTCAGGAACTCCGGTCTGAAACAACCGGATAGATCCTTCAGAATCATCTCTCGCATCTCTTCATAGCTACCTCCGGAACCACCGCTCGTCAGATCCTGATAGATGCGATCGCTCCCTATATTCGAGGTCATGATCAGAACCGTGTTCTTGAAATCCACGGTCCTGCCATGCGAATCAGTGAGCCGTCCGTCGTCAAGAATCTGCAGGAGGATGTTAAATATATCACAGTGAGCCTTCTCAATCTCGTCAAACAGGATCACAGCATAAGGCTTCCTGCGAACCGCCTCTGTTAACTGCCCGCCCTCATCGTATCCGACATATCCGGGAGGTGCACCGATCAGCCGGGCTACGGTGTGCTTCTCCATGTACTCGGACATGTCGATTCTGATCAGATTGCGCTCCGAATCAAAGAGCGATTCAGATAGTGCCTTGCAGAGTTCAGTCTTCCCAACACCTGTAGGACCTAAGAAAATGAAACTCCCGATCGGGCGGTTCGGATCCGATATCCCTGCACGAGCCCGTAGGATTGCGTCTGATACTGCCTGCACAGCCTCATCCTGCCCGACAACCCTCTGATGCAGCTCATCCGGAAGATCGAGGAGCTTCTCCCGCTCACCCTGCATCATCTTGCTCACCGGAATATGCGTCCACCTGCTCACAATCTCAGCGATGTCTTCCTCGTCCACCTCTTCCTTCAGAAGCGTTGATGCAGTCTGCTTCGATTGCAGCCGCTCTTCTTCTTCTGCAAGTTCCTTCTCAAGCGTTGGAAGCTTTCCGTGCCTCAGTTCCGCCGCCCTGCCCAGATCGTACTCCCGCTCTGCAAGCTCGATCTGAACCTTCATATCCTCAATCTCCCGCTTGACATCCCGCATTCGCGAGATTGCGTCCTTCTCGGTCTGCCACTGCGCATTCATGCTGTCAGAATCACTCTTCAGGTCTGCAAGTTCTCGCTCCAGACTCTCGAGCCTCTCCAATGACCCTTTGTCGCTCTCTTTCTTCAGAGCCTCGCGTTCGATCTCAAGCTGCATGATCCTGCGCCTGATCTCGTCTAATTCGGTTGGCATGCTGTCAATCTCGGTCCTGATCCGTGCAGCAGCCTCGTCCATGAGATCGATCGCCTTGTCAGGGAGGAAACGATCTGAGATGTAGCGGTTGCTGAGAACTGCTGCGGAGACGAGCGCACCATCCTTGATTCGGACGCCGTGGTGCACCTCGTAACGCTCCTTGAGACCCCGCAAAATCGAGATCGTGTCAGAAACATCCGGTTCCTCCACAAGCACCTGCTGGAACCTCCGCTCGAGCGCAGCGTCCTTCTCGATGTATTTTCGGTACTCGTTTAACGTCGTTGCCCCGATGCAATGCAACTCGCCCCTTGCAAGCATCGGCTTCATCAGGTTGCTTGCATCCATCGAGCCCTCGGCAGCGCCAGCTCCAACAACGGTGTGCAGTTCGTCGATAAACAGGATGACTGCCCCCTCGGAATCCGCAATCTCCTTTAAGACCGCCTTGAGTCGCTCCTCAAACTCGCCCCTGAACTTTGCCCCGGCAACAAGCGCGCCCATGTCAAGCGCTATTATGCTCTTCTCCTTCAAGCCCTCGGGAACATCCTGATTTGCGATCCTCTGTGAGAGCCCTTCGACGATCGCAGTCTTTCCGACCCCTGCCTCACCGATCAATACCGGATTGTTCTTTCGCCGCCGTGAGAGGATCTCAATGGTCCTTCTGATCTCATCGTCTCTTCCAATGACTGGATCGAGCTTTCCGTCTCGTGCTGCTGCTGTCAGATCAATTCCATACTGCTGGAGCGCCTCGTAGGTCGATTCCGGCGATTGTGACGTCACCCGGTGACTTCCCCGAACGTCCTTGAGCGCCTCGAGCAGTTCGTCCTTTGTGACACCTGACTCCCCAAGGATTCTTCCACATGCGCCGTCGGATTCGATTAATGCAATCAGGAGGTGTTCTACGCTTATGTAATCGTCTTTCAGCCGCTTCGCTTCTTTTTCCGCAGCGATGAGTGCGCTGTTGAAACGCTGGGTGATATGAATCTCGGTTATGCCTGATACCTGCGGCTGCTCGGATAGATGCCGCTCCAGTTGCTCAAGTAGTGTCGCTGGCAGGATATCCATCTTCGCAAGGATTCTCGGGGCGAGACCGTCCTCCTCCCGTAAGAGTGCAAGCAAGAGGTGCTCGCAGTCGATATATTGGTGGTTATACTCAGTTGCAATCGCATGAGCGTTCTGCATCGCTTCCTGTGCTTTCAGTGTGAATTTGTCGGGTTGCATGATTGTGATGTTGTTCCGGCATTAGATTAATCATTCGTTCGGTCCATGATCCCTGCTCGCTCCTGCTCGGAAGTACCGCGGAAGCAGGGGGTTTAATAGTGCGCCGCACAATATTGATTGATCAGAAATGAATAGAGGGATACAAAATGCTGGAGATTGATGACGAGTCCATTGAGGAGATGGTTGCCATAACATCCGGCAACGATGTGACCGAGCAGGAGATCAAGAAAACCATCGGAAGATTATCCATCAAAACCACACTGGCGCCCGATGAACTGGTAACCGTCTTTAAATTATACTTCCGGAACTGTAGCGACGGCGAGATCGCAGTAAAACTCGGTGATCGGAAGAAGATGCGCAATGTTGAGCGGGCGAGGATCAAGATGGGGTTGTATCGGTGGCGAGACTTTGAAATGCCATTTGATATCAACGAATTCCTCCACGCAATCGATGCCGGCAAGAACGATTCCGAGATTGCGAAGATGTTTAAGGCTGGCAAGTCTACGGTGCGGACATACCGGCAACTGCTCGACTGGCACGAGGCGTATGGTGCGCCAGATATCCCGATGGATGGGTAACTTTATCTGCGCGGCGCCCGTACATGGTAGTTGCGGGCTAGCCCGGGTAATTCGACGTCACCTGTAACCCGAAACCGCCGATACGCGGGGGGCGAAGCCGATGGAAGATGCTTCAAACGCTGTATAAGATCGAAAGTCCAACAATGAGTCCCCGTCCTGCGGGGATGGCGTTGGTAGTGGAGTCTGCCGGAGGGCAGGTTCGCTATCTTTGTTGCGGGAAACGGTTCAGGCCCGGAAGGGAGCAGACTACACCGCAGACGATCGTCGCTTGTAGGGCAGCGGGGATGAGGCGGATTTCCGGAGCACTGTGCAGCGGGCGGGTAGCGACCACCGGTGTGCCCGCAATCTCATTACTATCATCGAGCGTCAAAGAGTAAAACCGCGAGTGGCGGTAGAAATATCAGTAACAGCACCATCTGCATCGAATTCAAGCCCAATAAGTAAAATGAACTATCTCTAAGGACGACAGAAGTATTTGAGGCGCCAGCATAAGCATTGCTGAATATCACACCAAGATACACACCATAAAACTTTTTTGTGCCCACCCCGCCGGAGTGAACGGAATTTGCTATGAGGTAGTAAACAGAAACCAGAACAAGCAGTGTCACACCCAGCTTCGCACCGATGAAACCCGCAATACCGGTGTTGTGCATGATCCACCTGAGTAATATGTTCGCCTCGTAGTCATAACCAAGAGCGTCCATGCATAAGATAGTGCTTATCGCATCGTACAGAGAAAATACAAACGCAAAAATAAATAGATATAAACTAACATGGAGCGTCTGCGACGGCGAGATCGCATCCCCCGATTCGAATGCACCGGTTAGAGTGGAAGGCGTAGGCTGTGGCATAGGGCATCTATCCATTTGGATTGTGCGATTTATGCGCATATTTGCTGTAGCAGATAATGAATCATTGGTAATATGCGCGTATCTTCTAACAGAATTGCATCATTCCGTGTAGTGAGAACCAACCATCCTATTTAAAGATTTCGATTGTGGTTGCTGTAAAAGTTTCCGATTCTGATGGATTTCGTGGTTTGTTGTAACTACTCAAGTACCTAAACCGCGGTATAGGGGGACTTCACTATTCCGGAACTACCCGGGACATGGGGCATACTGTAACCAAACATGGGATTCAACCACAGCGTGCGCGGAGGGGAACTAAACAATTAAATGCTCATAGCGTTCCTCTGTGCCCTCGGCGGTTAATCTTCTTTGCCATAACCCAAGTCCACCCGGAAGAAATTGAAAGCCACGAAAACCACTCCGAAAAGTTGTTATTGGGGTTTGAACAAAGGAAGAGATCATGAACGCAACCAGACTCCGATTTGCAATTATCGCCCTGACGATGATTCTGATACTCGCATCTTCCGGATGCATCAGCACTCCGCCAGCACCACCAGCCTCATCGCCGCATCCGAATGCAACAGAGATTGCACCTGCAGAGTTACTCGGCATGCAACGAATGGCTGTTTCGACCGGCGCGGATGCGTTGCAGCGGGTGAGAGGGTCGCACATAGGCGGAATCGAGAACGTCAATGACCTCGCAATCATCCATTATATGGACGATGACCGGCTTCTGACGCTGTGGACGACGCTTTACAAAAACGAGTCGCTTGCAGAGAGTGAAACCGAGAAGATGGTGATCGGCATCCGCAGATTCGGTGGTGACTGGGAATCCACCCTGGAAGAGATTGTAATCGATGAGAAGGTCGTGTACCGGATCGCGCCGGATGACAAGCCCCAATATTTCTGGGCAGATGGAGTGTGGGTCTTCTATATCGTGCCGCATAACCTCACACCCGATGAGGTCGTGCAGGTCATCGAGGCGGTATATACCACTCCGCAAGTGTAATTTGGAACTTTATATGGCAGAAAGCAACAAAAAAACAGATACGTTGTAGTATAGTTGTCGCGCTCGTATGTGTTTAGCTGATGCGGAAAAACCATGAGATTTCACGAGATTATACTCAGCGACCGGCATAAACTGCGATGTTCATGGCGTACACAGCATACTGCCACATAGAGCACGGGGATCTCCTCTGTGGCTATTGTTTTTCATTATTGAAAATCTCAAGTTGAGGCGGTGTGGAGGATAACACAGAAATCTTGTGGAGATGGCTGCGCCGCTGCTTCGTAGACTGTGTAACCTCGTGGTTCCTACCACGAGTTATTGAGCATCACTCGCTCGTCCGCTCCCGCTCCAGAAGGCGCAACCAAGCAGGATTGCAACAGGAAGTCCTGACGTCCTCGCAAGCGTCCATGCACCGGAGATCACGCCCCCAATCTCTGATGGTGTGGGCGTGTACCATGGCACTCCGAGATCGTCGAGCAACTTCGGTGTCAACTGCCCCATCGGAACCTGTGCCGATATCTGTTCGCCGAGATCGCCTCTGTGACTGATTATCATGAGAAGAGGTATTCCGTAGAGCAGGTTCAGTGATGCGAGCGCATTGATGCTGTTTCCGAGCCCGGAGTTCTGCATGACCAGCGCAGGATTCTTCCCCCCGAAGTATGCGCCAGCACATATCCCGATGCCCTCTTCCTCACGCGTCACAGGGATGTGTATGATCTCGTCGTCTGACTCGATCATATCGATCAATTCCCCAAGATTGACGCACGGAACACTCGCAACGAAATCGATTCCTGCCTCTTTCAATGCGAGATACGCGTTCATGATTCTCGAATTCTCACAGTCTCGCACGCGACCCGAATCAGCCTGAGCCACGTGTTCAGCGCAGCGCGCAGCGCAGCGATATCTTCAGCCGCAACGCTAAGGCGCAACTCCCCGCCCTCAATTGAGAGCGTTGCCACACTCTTTGAAAATGTTTCCACACTCTCCGGCAGCAGCGCACGGTAAATTATGCGTGAATCCCCGCCGAAATCAAACTGAAATTCTGCCCGTTCCATCACTCAGCACAAACTCGTTTTATCTTAACAGGTCGCTCCTTTAGGAGGATGCGATGCCCGCAGTACGGGCACCGGATGCCGCGATATTCATAATCGATCTCGACTGGCTGCTTGCAGCGGACGCACCGGTAGCCCATCACGCCTCCATCATTATATCCCGCTCACGCTGCTCGATTGCGCGCTTGACCGAACGTGCGACCGTAGTTCCGACCGAGGTTGCCGGAAGATATGTGCCGCCTGCAAAAGAGTGTCCGCATTTGGCGCATCTCCAGATCCCTGTGCCGACGCGGCGCACGGATGGGGAACCGCACTGGGTGCACACATGCTTCTCGTGCATCTTTCCTTCGATGTCTGCGACCTTTTTGCGGATGTTTCTACCATATCGCACGCCAAATCTGCCTGCAGACCTTGTTTTCCAACCTTTTGTGTGTTTGACCATATTTATTACACTTCCAAGAATTTCTTTCGTATATCGCTTGCCGCAGTCTGCGCCATCCCAATCACCCTCATGACCTGGTCGATCATGAGCGGCTCTGCCCCGGTCTTCTGCATCCCTGAGATGCTACCATCGGTGTTGGTGGCAACGATTAATGACGTGCTCGCAATCTTCTCCTCGTCGAGCGATGGATCAAGCATCATTTCCCCACCGAACTCAATTGTGGTGACTGCGAGAGGGATGTCTCTGACTGGTAGAGGCGTGTCCTCACCCAGACCGTGTCTTGCCGCGGGTATCGTCGTAGTGAGCAGCGCTGCGATTGCGCCCATGCCTGCTGCATCGATGATGTTGCCGCCGTTGTTCAGTACGTGAATGTCAACGAATATGATCCAGACCTTCTCGCCTTCGGTTATGCAGAGTTTTGTGAGATCGATCGATTCCGACTCACGAATACCGCGATCCACGACTCTCGCAATCTCTATTGCTCCCTCTCTCGGGGGACCTGCCTCATAATCGGGGGACGCAAGCGGGATCAGTTCGATGTTGACTATGATCACGCCTTTATCCGGCGTATCCGGAAACGGCTCACCCGGCTGGACCTTTATGCCAACCAGTAGCCTGGTGTCCCCGAGCGTAACCATGGCGGAACCGTCCGCCGTATCTATGGCGTCGGTCTCGATTGTTATCTCTCGAAATTCATCAAAAGCACGCCCATCCGCACGCTCGCCCTTGAGCACCAGATTGAAGAGGTGATCGCGCTGGACCTCTGCCATCACGGTGTTATCGCCACTACTCATCCGAACCGCCCTCCGCTCGGTATTCGTTGCCGTATTTCTCGACTAGTGCCTGACGCTGCAGTTCATAGACCGTAGTACACCCGGTCTTTGCCAGCTCGAGTGCTTTGTAGAATTCCTCTGTTGTCATACGTCCGTCCATCTGAAGAAGCGTTATCCTGTTGTCCGAAGTCATTGCGACCGGCACGTCTGCCTCTCCAAAGTTGTCCTCCTCCTTCATCAGGTCGAGCACGATCTCACCATCCACCTTCCCGACGGCGCACGCACTGACCAACCCTCGCATCGGTATGCCTGCGTCCGCAAGTGCCAGTGATGCAGCATTGATGCCCGCGGTTCTGGTGCCGGCATCTGCTCGCAGCACCTCTATGTATATGTCAATTGCAGTCTTCGGGAAAAATTTGGTGAAGACCACGTGTTCAAATGCCTGCCTGATTACCTTTGAGATTTCCACGCTTCTTCTACTCGGACCAGGTCTTATTCGCTCATCCACTGAGAACGAAGCCATGTTATACCTGCACTGTACGACCGCTCCGGTCATATTCTGTCTGTGTCTCGGATGAAGCTCTCTCGGACCGTACACGGCAGCTATTACCTTATTACGCCCCCATTCAAGATAACATGATCCATCAGCCCGATCAAGCGGGCTGAGCTCGATTTTAATCGGTCGCAGTTCATCGCGGCTCCGACCGTCCAGTCTCTTTCCATCGATGATGAAATGTTCCGGTTTTTCACTCATTACCATTCCTCATTGTCTCTGCTTTCATGCATTCTGCTCGGCCTAGTCTTTTCTTTTGCCTTCAAAAACGCCTGCACACGATCAGTCAATCCGGGTGTGTGCGCATTTGCCTCGATATACCTGATTGCCTGAATCGCAAGATCGATACGATCCTCACTGCCACTGATCCATACCCGCCCATTCTGACCAACGAACATACCGCAGCCAATCATGCTCTTCAAAAGCCGGATCATCGAGCCGCTGCGACCGATCACCCGCGGCATCTTTGTCGGGCCAATCGTCGTGATGCGCCCGTCAGTTAAGCGTCGCAGTTCCTTATCTCGCATTGTGAGTTCCACCTTCATTGCAGAATCCACCTCTTTTACCAGCACCAGTACGCAGTCTCCGACCTTTAGATATTTCTTCATGTCCTCGAGTTCGATCCGCCGCGGATACTGTGATACATGCAGCAAACCGTCATAAGGCGAGTTGATATCGACGATCCAGTTGGAATGCGTCGTCTCAATTATGATCCCTATCACCCGATCGTTAGCCTGCGGAATGTACTTGCCTGAAAGCGGTATCACGCTGACATACCGCGCTCCCGCGTTCACGAGTCCGTACACCGAGGCACAGACCTCATCCCCGCGAATGTACGTGCCGCTACCCGACATTTTTACATCATCAGATACCACATCACCCGGAACAACAATCATTCTTTCCATATAATTACCTTTATTTCAAAAGTTTTGTTTCTGCGTTGCCTTTTGACACGCGATTCACAATACCGTAAAAATCGAGCTGCATGCCCGCGGGAATCTTGATTACGCCGATCCACGACCCATCATGTTGCCACTCTTCCTTTTGCACCTCGCCAAAGCCTGCAACTTCCCCATACGCCTTTGCAGCATAATCTGCCGGAATCTTGACGGCGACCTCAACGGTATCAAACCTGATCGGAATGATCGGGCGGATCGCATCCATCGTTGTACTCACCAGCTCGTCAACACTCTTCATAACATCGAGGTGAATGCCAGCTTCATCCATCGCCTTCTCGATTCGCGCAGGCGGGTGCGGCGCCTTTGTCTGTGGGTTGAACGCACCAGCCGCTATGACACCCACTACCTGCCTCCGCTTATCCTCGAGTATCTGCTTCCGCTGGTCCTTTGTGAGATGCAGTTCTCCATGCACCACTATGTGCTCTGCGACCGCATAGATCTCTGTTGTACCAAAGGTTCGCTCTACGTCCTCCTCAGCGGGGTGATCGCCGCGGCTGGCGTTCTCAAAGACATCCTCAACCGCAAGCATCGCGGGAATGTCCACATCGCAACCTTTACGGAGCGACAACGCAAGTTCAGGATCGACCAAGACCTCATAGTGTTTGCCGCCGTGTTTCAGCCGTGCTGTGATCGCGTTATCAAGTGTGACCATGACTACTCACTATCATCCTCAGTTACATCCTTCTTGAATTCCTCGACGATCGCATCGACGTAGCCTGTAAGTGCCTCCTTCTCGAGTTTTTTGAAATGCCGTTCCTCGAGTGTCACGACCCCAATCTCAATTGTGTCCACATCGAACCGGGTATCGGAGACCTGATACAACGCCCGGAGTCCAAGACGGATCGCATCTCCCATGCCAAGGTCCCCCGAATAATCCTGCTCGAATATCTCCATCACTTTTGCTCTACCGGCACCGATTGCGGTCGCATTGTATTCAAGCAATGCTCCGCTAGGATCGGTCTCAAACAGCCGTGCCCTGTGATCGTCCACGCCAGCAATCAAAAGGGCGGTTCCGTACGGGCGTACGCCGCCAAACTGGGTGTACGTCTGCTTGTGATCGCAGATCTTCTTTGATATCGTCTCCACTCCGATCGGCTCGTCATAATACACCCGGTTGACCTGCGCCTCCACACGTGCACGATCGATCAGTGCACGGGCGTCCGCAACCAGTCCCGATGTCGCTGCACCGAGATGCTGGTCGATCTGAAAAATCTTCTCGATGGATTCGGAGACTAACAGTGGGCTTGTGACTCGTTTATCAACCAGTAACACAACGCAGTCCTTTGTTTTTATCCCTATTGCAGTTGTCCCCCGTTTAACCGCTTCTCGGGCATATTCTACCTGAAAAAGTCTCCCGTCTGGACTGAATACGGTTATTGCACGATCATACCCCATCTGGGGTGCCATTTGCATTTTCAATCATCTCCTGTCTGTTTATCGCATGATGAATTATGTATGTGCGTATAAAAGGTTTTTCGGAATTTGCGATAAATTCCGGTTATCCTCTCGCTGACATCTTCCCGACTATGTCCCTGCGCGTGATGAATCCAACCAAATCGCCGTCAAGATTGAGCACGGGAATTCCACCGTACCCATGTTTCAGCATCAGGTTGACAACTTCTACTATGTTGGAATTTGTGTACACAGTCTTTACACCGCGGTTCATGATATCCGCAGTCAAGAGACTCTTTATTCGGGTATCCTGCTGGTTGGCAGGTACAAGATCGCGGATCGCACGCATTGCCTTTGCTATGTCCTTCTCTGTGATGATTCCAACCAGCTGATAATCCTCAACCACCGGAAGTCGTCCGATGTCCTGATCCATCATCATCCTCCGCACATGAACCACGCGATCGCCGGGTGCGGTAGTGACCGGTTTACTCATATATTCCGCAGCGAACCCGAAGACGGTCTGTGTCCGGAGAACCTCGTTCGGTGTGATCCAGCCGAGAATCTCGTTGCCATCCATCACAAAGAGTATGCCCCTCTGCTTTTGCAGCGTGGATATGGCATCCCCCATATCAGCCTCCAGAGACATCTCAGTGTACGCATCACTCACAGCCGTCGCAACGTGTAGAGAGGATGCCGAGAGACCCGGCTTTCTACTCGTGCCGAGGACGCGCGCTATATTTCGCATCGTCAAGACCCCACGGAGCGTGCCCTTACTCGTCACCATCAACCGTCTCGTATCATACTTTTCCATGAGATCCAGTGCGTGAGATATATCCGCTGATTTCTCGATTCGCACAGGATCTACCATAACATCAGATATTTTCATTCTTATTCTCCCATCTTCATTATTGCTTGTAACATACTCTCTTGATTCAAAATTCCAGTCACATCCCCGTTCTCGTCGAGAACAACAATGCTTGTGATCTCCTCCGCCACCATCATACCGGCTGCATCGACTGCGAGCCCGTCCTCTGCAATCGTTACGAGCGGCATGGACATAATATCCTCTGCAAGAATCGGAAATTCGAGGACCTTTCCGCGCATGCTGCTGCCGGAGGGCATGCACGCAAACGTCAGGTTAGAGTTCGTGATCATGCCCACAGCTTGTCCACCGTATTCGAGAACCACGACCCGGTCCACCTCTTCCGCTTCCATCAACTGGAGGACGTGACCAAGTGAGTGCCGTCTGTGCACAAATGCGACAAAGTCGGACATGATCTCGCTTGCGCATATCTCAGTTGTTGTCTGTGAAAAGTGTCCGATCAGATCCCACTTGGTGATGACTCCATAGAGCTCCTCGCCGCGGACCGCAAGACCGCCTACATTATTTTCAAGCATCAGTTCACAGACCTGCGAGAGCGTGGCATCAGGGTATATGCTGATCAGCGACTTCGTCATGACCAGTTGCACAGGAATCTGGTCGATCGGGCGCCTTCGCCACTGCGGCTCTGCCTGATTGAGCCTGCGTCCGATATCGGATTTGGTGAGCATGCCAACGGGTTCGTCATGCAATACCACAAGGAGCCGGCTGATCTTATGCCTGAGCATCAGATTGCGCGCACGCGAAACTGGCTCTGCCGGTGTAATCGCATACACCGGAGCGCTCATTATGTCCTTAACTTGCATGTTCCACTATTTCAATGCAGCTAGTGCCCCAACAACATCTCTTTCTGTTACTATCCCTGTAAAAACACCCTGATCGATAATTGGGAGTGATCCCACGCTGTTTGTGATCATTATCTGGGCAGCATCGCCCAGATCCCGATCCGAGGTCGTCCAGATAACGTCCTTCCCGATCAGCGATTTGGCAGGTACACCCAGCGCACCCTCGATGTCAACTGCCCCCTTTGTAAGCGCTTCGCCGCTTCCAAGGAACCGCAGTATGTCAAAAGCGGTGACGATCCCGAGCAGAATCCCGTTCTTGACGACCGGAAGACGTCTGAATGTGTTATCAACCATCATTTTACCGGCGGTTCCGATGTCAACATCCGGATCGATCGTTGTCACGCCCGTTGACATGAAATCGGCTACCTCAACCCCAGTCTTGACGCCTGCAATCATACGCATACAATCCTGTTCAGTGACAATCGCCATCACACAGTCATCCTTGTCCAGAATAGGCAGACATCCAACCATCTCTTTTTTCATCATAGTCAGAGTATCGCTTATCGAGGCATTCTGGTACAGATGCGGGACTTCGAGCTTCATGATCTCCCGAACCTCCTCGTTGACCGCGGCAAGTATATTGCCACCGAATCGATTGGTAACAAGAGAGTGTCTCGGTCCGCCGCACAGAAAATCAACGATGTCCCTGCATACAATAATTCCTCTCAATTGTTTTGTGCCGGCGTCTGCTATCGGGATTCTCCTGAATTCATGATTCAGCATTGTCTTCACGGTACTCATGATCGTTGTCGTCCGTGGAACCGTCACAACGTCCGCTGTTGCGATAGTGAGTACATCCCCGGGGTGTGCGGAAGCATGTGAGTTAGTTCCGGCGCCCCCCCGATCCAGCGCACCCCCTACCATCACCGTGCGCGGTTTCGATCGTTGTTGCCTTTTCATTCAATCACCATTAATCGATATGGTCATGCATGGTCACAGTACATTTAAAACTTACTACCCAACACCACTAATCAACAGCTCACAGACCGCATCACCGTATGACCACATCGTCTTATGCTATGAGTGCGCAATCATTTAAAGTTAATTGAGGATCGTATTTAATTGATGGATGTAAAAACCCTGAGAATCATCCTTCCTCTGGTACCGATGATCTTGCTCGCGGCAACGGTTGCGGCAGCGTTTGCAACACACGGCTGGGATGTGGAGGCGACGCTCTTTGCAGACGATCCTGCCAGGAAGATGGAAAATCTCATAGCTCCGGATGTTATGGCTGGAGGTGATTCTTTCAAGGTATCAGACGTTGGTATTTCCGACGATGGACGAAAGATTTCGCTTGAAATCGAGTTTCGCTCGCCATTGAATGTGCCTGTGACGGTAAAGGAGCTTTCTGCCGATATTGCAACAGAAGGAGGTTCCGGCAGGCTCAGTTTACAGGACGAAGTGAAGATTCCTCCGAAAGAGTCCGCAACCCTCGAGATTGCGGGTCCGCTCGATGGGACTCCTTCGACTATGGGTACTACACAATCACCCTCCAACCTGACCATGAAACTGGAGATCGGAGGAATAATAATTGAAATGGCGGGGATGCCATGACCAGAATGAACGCGCCCGGCATAATTGCGGGGCTGCTCACAATCGCACTGCCATTTCTCGGGGCGTGGTGGCACCTCACACTGGGAACAGACGCACTAGTCGTCTCTGCGGCGCCGTTTGAGATAGTAACAAGCATCTTTGGGGAGAAGATGACGTCTCCACTCTTCTGGTGGCTCTGCCTCGGGCTCAAACTCGGAGTGATCTATGTCGGAGCGGTGCTTCTGGCAGGCTCGGCACTCATCACATCTGACGACCACACAGCAATAGCTGAAGAATTGATACGCTTCGGATCAACGAAACTGATGTATCTCGTGATAATGTTTGTCGCTGCCCTGTTGATTGCAATCACTATTGCGAATCAGTCCTCAGGACTCATTCCGTTCCAGATCAATCTCCCATATCTCATCGGACGCGATGTGATCAGTGCCTCTGCAGAGGGTGCGCGAATCACAATCCCGATTGACATGAAACTCACAGGGGCATTCGGAGTGTCAGTACTCGCTGCTATGCTCGGAATCGGCGCACGGGTCTATCAGAAGAAGATCTGAAGAGCTATAGAACTCACGTACCCACTTCAAATTGGAGGGTAAAAATAATAGCCACAGAGATCGCAGAGTTTTTTGGCTCTCTCTGTCGCTCTGTGCACTCTATTGCAAATAATATACACAATGATCGTATGTGTTTATACTTCACACCGCTACAAACTGAGCTTTTCAAACTCGCCGATTATCGAATTCGTGGGATTCGCCTATTCGTGCAATCCGTGTTTAAATCACGAATGCATACGAATTACACGAATATGCCGCCACAAAATACATAAATTCCGATGAAAAATTTGGATTATACCGTATAAGTAAAACGGCACTGTCTGGAAATCTAGTGATTTTCGTAATGATCAGTTGGATGTACAACAACGCAAAAGACGTGAAGACTGAGATTGACAACACCCTTCGCGTCTCTGCGCCTTTGCGACCTTGCGTTAAATTGGAAAACAATAACGCAAAGATGCAAAGACGCGATGGCGCAAAGAACAAAAGTCTCCGTGTGTATTCCACTGGAATTTTCGGTTGTGCCGAGTAAAACTTATGCCCTTATTTGTGGGCAGCATCGGTTTTCGGTCCGTCGATAAAAAGCGCAGTTTGTGCCGTGTGCTCGAGTATAACACACAGCCTCCCGATTGCACAACCCCGGAACGCTGCAAACGTTTATGCAGCCCCGCCCCGCTAAAGAAAGACCATGTTCGAAGTCATTCCAGCCGTTGACCTGAAGGGCGGCAGATGCGTGCAACTGGTGCAGGGAAATCCCGAGAACGAACTCGTCTCACTCCCCAACCCCACTATGATTGCGCGTGATTGGGAGGATCAGGGTGCAAAAACCCTCCATCTGATCGATCTCGACGGCGCGATCCGTGGAAAACGGCAGAACGCTGGAATTGTGGAGAAAATATGCGAGGAATGTGATTCCGAGATTCAGGTGGGCGGCGGCGTCCGGTCAATGGATGATGTCGAGAGCCTCCTGGGAGTTGGCGTGGATCGCGTGATTGTCAGCACCGCAGCGCTCCAGAACCCCGAATTCGTCCGGGAACTATCCGACCGGTTCGGAGGCAAGCACATCATGGTTGCTCTCGATTCATCGGGCGGGGAAGTCATAATCGAGGGATGGACACGTGGATCCGGGATCCGATCTGTTGATATCGGAAGGAAATTCGAAGAACTCGGCGCAGGCAGCATACTCTTCACAGACATCGATAAAGAGGGTTTACTTGGCGGAATTGCGTCAAATGCCACCGCAGAACTGGTGCAGTCCGTCGGAATACCAGTGATCGCATCCGGCGGCATAACCACAACGTCCGATATCGCCGCAAGCAGGGACACCGGGGCTGCTGGCGTGGTCATTGGAAGTGCGCTCTATCTGGGCAGATTCACGCTGCAAGAGGCGATGGACGCCGGGGCTGCGGTGAATATGCGCGGGTAACGGGTGGCAAACAGACAAGCTCCAATAAATCAGTGGCTGACAAGGGTTTTTCGCCTCAGATAAACAACATGCCTCACAACAATCCAATGTGCCCGGAACATAATAGAAGTCCCGTGGTCCACGGGGAAAATCATAGCAACAAGAGAGGGGATAGGAAAACGAATACCATTATCAAGGAAACAAGTATCTGCCGCCTCAATGACGGAAAGGCTCTTCAGCACCTCATATCCACTTATGTAGGTGGAGTAGCTTGACTTTGTCACATTACAAACATTTCCCCCACCTCAACCCCATGTCATCCCCAACACTACATTCTTTTGAGTGCATATCACGCCCATAACCAACCGTTGACGGAAGATTTTCTGTATCCGAACATCGCAATCCCCCATTCACCGAAACATACACAGAAAGCTATCGCTGAAACAGACGCTTCCGACGCTTACGAGATTACACTTGCGCTT
>JAYEFS010000133.1:0-4131 GCA_034658695.1 Methanobacteriota archaeon
CCTCATTCTCTCAACATTTTCTATTTCGACTTGTCTTAATGAATCTCTATACCTTATTTTGTAATCATCCCACGTGTTGCAAGAGAAAAGTATTAATGCTATGGTGACTGTAATTGTTACTGATTTCATAGCTTTGGTTTTTCTATACACACAACATAAAACGAAAGCTAAGGAAATCAACCTTTCTATTTCAGTTGCGGGAGAGGGGAATGCGTTTATACTTTCCTATACGTTCAAAACATTTGGGACTACACACCCCTAACATCACCAGTTTAAGCCCACATTTTGTATAGCCACAACTCAGATCAACCATTTTGATTTGACTTTTGTCACATTGTAAACCGAAACATATTTATACAGATTTCACAAACGCGTATGACATCTGACGTATCCGGCGGCGACTCACAACCACAAGCAAAGGCAACATGATGGAAAGAGCAGCAACATTCGCGGTAATGATGATACTTATGTTCTGCAGTGTAATCGCATACGGATGCATCAGTGAACCCACGCAGTCAGCAACAGAAGGAAGAGATTCGCTACTTGTTTACTGCGGCGCAGGAATGAGGGCGCCGATGAATGAACTCGGGAGCCAATTCGAGCAGGAATACGGTGTTAAAGTGATATGCAATTATGCCGGCTCCGGGCATCTTTTGAACCAGATTGAACTTGCGCAGAAAGGGGATGTCTACCAGCCAGGAGCAATGTACTATTATACAATTGCGCGGGACAATGGGATAATCGATTACGAAAAGTCTGTAGCATACCACGTACCGGTGATAGCGGTCCCGAAAGGAAATCCTGCAAACATCACCTGTCTGAATGATCTCACAAATCAAGGGGTAAGAGTTGCTCTCGGAGACCTTGGGGCGTGCGCGATTGGCAAATTAGGAGATGAGATACTGGAGAAGAATGGAATTGCGGATGCCGTAGAGGCTAATACCATCGTTCGAGGCGCTACGGTAAATGCACTCATACTCTACGTATCCGGTGGAGATGTAGACGCTGCGATAACGTGGGATGAAACGGTACTCTTTGCCCCGAATGAAACGGCGATAATAGAGATACCTGCGGAAGAGAACATCATACAGATGATTCCGATAGGAACACTTACGTTTTCTGAAAATAAAGAATCTGCAGAAGAGTTCGTTGATTTTGTTACCTCTGATTACGGAAAAGCGGTATACGAGAAATACGGGTTCACCCCATACGGGCAAGGCGATGTAGGTGATATAAATGAAACTAATCGATGATCTGATCTCTGATCTATCAAACGTGGATACAGATGTGAAAATCCGTGATGTGCATGTCGGTTATACATGGATCGGCGTTTTGGGCAGAAACTGCGGAGTTGCAAAGAATCTCGGTGAACGACACGATTATATGGTGCGGAATATCGGGAGACTGACAGAGAAGACCGCACCTGAACTTGCAGAGTACTTAAAATCGTGGAACATGATCGAGGCGGGCATCGGTCTTGCAGCGGTCAACTCGATTGTCGCCCCGCGGGGCAAGGAATTGAATGTAACCGACTTTCTGCTCAAAAACGGGGTTGGCAAGAAGATAGCGATGATCGGACATTTTCCGATGGTTAATGACTTGCGGAAAGTTGCGGATGAACTGTGGGTCATGGAGAGGCAGCCCCAGAAAGGGGATTTGCCGGATACTGCAGCAGAACACCTGATCCCACAGGCGGATATCGTTGCGATAACGAGCTCGTCGATCGTAAACAAGACAATCGAGCGGTTACTGGAGCTAAGTCATGGGTTTACAATCGTTCTCGGTCCAAGCACACCGATGTCAGAGGTTCTCTTCGATTACGGCGTGGACATGATCGCAGGAATACGGGTTACCGATGAAGCAAGGATGATGGCGAAGATCGCACAGGGCGGTGGCAAGGTGAAGCAGTTTAAGGATGCAATCGAGTTTCTGGTGATGGAGCGATGAGTTCCTCCTTTCGGATTTCATTATCCCTGATCGCTGGCATCTTCTTTGGATTTATCGTGGCTGTGCTCTCTTGCCTCCTCACAGCGACCTCCTTTGCCGAGTTTGCAGACGAGATCAGATCCCCTGAAATCATATCAGCCATCCTCTTGAGTCTTGAGACCTCAATTGTCGTTGTTCTCCTTGCGCTCCTCTTCGGGCTCCCGGCTGCATACATCCTTGCGACAAAGCGGTTCAAAGGCAAAAATATTCTTGATACGCTGGTAGATCTTCCGATCGTATTGCCGCCGCTTGTCTGCGGTCTTGCGATCCTCATCGCGTTTGGGGGGCATGGGGTCTTCAGCCGGTTCGACGTCCTGTTCACGGTAAAAGGAATAATCATCGCACAACTCTTTGTAGCGTCCCCATTTTTGATAAGAGCAGCGAAGACTGCGTTTGAATCGATAGATCAGGACGTGGTGGACGCTGCAAGAACGCTCGGAGCATCAGAATTTTATACGTTCAGAAAGGTGTCACTTCCACTTGCACAGGGTGGGATTGCGTCCGGTGTTGTCATGACCTGGGCTCGTGCGCTTGGCGAGTTTGGTGCAACTGCGATGGTTGCCGGGTGTATCCCGTACAGAACCGAGACGATGACGGTTGGAATCTATATGCACGCCATGTCAGGCAATATCAGCGCGTCTGTCGCACTCTCACTGATCTTGATGGTTCTTGCGTTCACGACACTCATTGTATTCAAATATCTCGGAACTATAAGGGATTACAATCTCGGAACACGGGGTGCAGTGGCATAATGATTCAACTGGACGGTATCTGCAAATCTTTTGGAGAAAACGAGGTGTTAAGCTCGCTTGATCTATCTGCAAAGAATGGAGAGATGTTCGTCCTTCTCGGATCGTCCGGATGTGGGAAGACGACCACACTCTCGGTGATCGCAGGACTTACGAAGGAAGACAAAGGGGATATCTACCTGAATGGGTTACGAATAAACGATACGCCACCACACAAGAGGGGGATTGGTTTTGTATTCCAGAATTATGCGTTATTTCCGCATCTGAACGTCTACGAAAACGTTGAATTCGGATTGAAAGCGGGAAATAAAAAGAGTAAACGAGGTGGCAATAAGACCGAGGTGAAAAGAGCCCTTGAGCTTGTTGGTCTCGATGGGTTTGAGAACAAAAACCCGACGAAATTGAGTGGCGGAGAACAGCAGCGGGTTGCTCTTGCAAGGGCACTTGCAACGGAACCTGAATGCATCCTTATGGATGAACCGCTGAGCAATCTGGATGCGGTCGTTCGTGAACGATTGAGGCACGAGATTACACAGTTGCAGCGGGATATCGGGCTAACAAGCATCTATGTGACGCACGATCAGGTTGAGGCGATGGCACTTGGCGACCGGATCGCGGTCCTGAACAACGGAAAGGTCGAGGAGGCAGGAACACCTGAGAAGATCTTTTATAAGCCAGAGAAAGAGTTTGTTGCGAGGTTTGTCGGCATGAAGAACATCTTCGATGGGAAGATTGCCGCGCTGGATGAGGATAACGGGGTTGCACAGATCTCGACAGGGAATTTTGACCTGACCACGGTTTTCGTGCCATCAAGCGTCGGGAATCGTGTAAAGGCGTGCGTCAGACCAGAAGAGATCATCCTCGCAAAGTCTGACCGAAATACAAGCGCACGGAGCGCAAGAAATGAGATCGCAGGTAGAATCACCAGCATATTCCCGAATGGTCCCTTGATGAGGGTTCTCGTTGATGTTGATGGGGATGTGATGTCTGTTGACATAACGCGGCTTTCAGCGCGTGATCTGAAATTGTTTGAGGGGGATCGGGTTCTATTGACGTTTAAGGCAACGTCGGTTCATGTGATACTATGATAACAGTTGATGATGCAAAGAAGATTCTGAACCGTTTCTCTCTTGATCGGAGAACTTATGTGGAGTTGAAAGATTCGTTCGGACGTGTTCTGGCAGAGAATATCGTTTCAGAGATCGATGTCCCGTCTTTTGACCGGTCAGATATGGATGGATATGCGATCAGGGACCGAGATCTCGATGGCAGAAGGTTTAAGCTGGTTGGAGAGCTGCATGCGGGATGTGACCTGGAGGTTACCATCGGTGAGGGTGAGTGCTCATGGGTTGCAACCGGTGCAAATATCCCGGATGGGGCAAATCTTGTAATCCTG
>JAYEFS010000134.1:0-4100 GCA_034658695.1 Methanobacteriota archaeon
AACTCTCTGTGCCCTCCGCGTCCTCTGTGGTTAATCTTCTTCGCCATAATCCAATCCACCCAGAAGAAATTAAAAAGCCACGGAAAGAATGCAAAAAGTATTATGTTTGAGGAACGACGTGCGGAATTTGAGAATATCCGAACGGAGATTTGAAACGGTGCAATATTTTTACCATCTGAAAACGATTTCACCAACCAGCCAAAAACACTTCAGCTAACAAAGCCAGTATCAAAGGAGATTAGGTACCATGGATAACGAAACAAGTCCGACTGACCATAAGAACCTGCTTCACCGGTACCTGCCGATCCTGACATGGCTACCAAAATACAAATCATCCTGGCTGCGCCACGATCTCATTGCCGGGCTGACCATCTGGGCGGTTCTCGTGCCGGAGGCTATGGCTTATGCAGGGATTGCAGGCGTGCCCCCGATAATGGGGTTGTATACCCTTCCCCTACCGCTATTTTTTTATGCCATCTTCGGCACGTCACGCACGCTTGTTGTGGGCGCGGATTCGGCGGCGTGCCTGATCTCCGCAAGCGCGGTTGGCGCACTGGCTGCCTGTGGCGCGGCTGAGTATCTGGCGCTAACAACGGCGATGGCGATCGCGGTAGGGGTATTTCTTATAGTGTTTGGAACGCTGCGGATGGGGTGGATAGCCGACTTTATCTCGATTCCGGTGATGGCAGGCTTTCTTGAGGGGGTAGTCCTGGTCACAATCATCGGTCAGGCGCCAAAGCTCTTCGGAATCGGTGGTGGTGATGGTGGCAACTTCTTTGAAAAACTTTTGGTGATTGTCCAGGGACTGCCCGATACCAACCTGGTAGCGCTGGCACTCGGTCTCGGCAGTCTCGTCTTGATCGTTGCAATCGGTCGGTACGTCTCGAAATTGCCGGCTGCACTCACGACCATTACAATCTCCATTGTGGCGGTTTCAGCCCTAAACCTGACAACCAAAGGCGTTGACGTGGTCGGCACACTCAGCACCGGCTTGCCACCCATAAGTTTGCCAGACGCAAGCCTCATAGATTATATGGCTGTTATCCCGGGCGCTCTCGCGATACTTCTGCTCGGCTACATAGAGACGACTGGCGCAGCCGCTGGCGCCGCCTCAAAGGAGGGTGGAAGAATCGACCCCGATCAGGAGTTGGTTGCACTGGGCACTGCCAATCTGGGCGCGGGCTTAAGCTCGGGATTCGTTGTGGCGGGCAGCCTCTCGAAGACGTCGATTGCTATGGGCGCGGGCGGGAAGACGCAGATCAGCCATGTCGTAAGCGGCATCCTCGCGATCGCAACGCTCCTTGTACTGATGCCGCTATTTACCAACCTGCCCGAAGCGACACTGGCAGCCATCGTGATCGTGGCGATGGTCGGTCTTGACCAGACTGCCAAACTCAAGAAAGCGATGAAATTCAGTCGCACAGAGTTTGTGCTGGGCATGGCATGTCTCATTGGCGTGCTTACCCTCGGCGTGTTGCAGGGCGTGGGTCTTGGAGTCGCCCTCTCACTTCTGGTGATGATCAAGAAGGCATGTCGCCCGGGCACAGCCGTTCTGGGCAGAGTCCCTGGTGAGAGGACATATTATCGAGATGTCCGGCGACGACCGGATGCAAAAACGATGCCCGGGCTGCTCATCTTCCGTTTTGACGCCAGACTCATCTTTTTTAACTGCAACTTCTTTGCAAGCGAGGTGAAACGCAACATTGCAAAAGCCAGGGAACCAGTGAAAACGGTTCTGATTGACGCAGAAGCCATGAACGATATCGATATCACAGGCGCTGATTGTCTGATAACGCTGAACACGGAACTGAACCGCAAAAATATTGTTATGTTCCTCACCCATGTGCGTGACCCACTACGAGACAAGATGCACCGGATGGGGGTCGTCGATGCGATTGGGTCAGGTCACATCTACGAAACCACCCGAGACGGCGTCGATTTTTTTGTCGCATCAAGGGAAACGCTGCCTGCGATAGGGGATGACATGACCCCATGATGATCGTATCTGCCCGATTATCTCGTGCCAAAGACTGCGATTGTGACCACAACAGAGGTGAGCGAGAGCGCAAGCACCGCATTCTTGTAGTATGGGTTGGATCACAACATCACGTCCACTACTCATGGCGTCTCCAGCAGCCACTTCCAGAGTGGCATGAACACGATCCTCCTGCCACCGATCTCTTCTTCCCTATCGATGTCATCGGTTATGATCAGCCCCTCCACAAGCCCAAACTCATCCATCGCCTCCACAAGCGCACTCACCTCCCGCTTCTCGGCCTCTTCATCTATGGAATAACAGACCTGGATCAATTCCTCAACCTTCATGCCATTCTTTATCACAAAATCTACCTCCCCCCGGTTCTTCCAGTAATAGAGCTCTGTTTGCGATGAACGACGCTTCAATTCTATAAATACGAGATTCTCTATCGCTCTTCCGATGTCTTCTGAAAATTTAAAGGATACCACGTTTCTAAGCCCGATATCCACGCAGTACACTTTCTTAGGGGATGCATGTCGCACACCTCCGGAATATGAGAATCGATCGACAAAAAAGATCAAAAAACTGCTTTCCAGATACTCAGCATAGTTCTTTACGGTATTCACACTGCCCAGATCGAAGATATTCTTCAATCTATTGTAACTGACCGTGTTTGAGATATTCGCCATCAAATAATTGGCAATCTCCTGAAATGTCTTTGTTTCCCTTACCCCGTATCTCACAAGTATGTCCCTGAAGATTATATCACTGAAGAGCCTGTGAAGTATCTCCTTCACCCCATATCTCAGATACTCTGGAAAACCGCCATCTTCGATATATTGGGAGAGGTGTTTCGCGATTTTAGCCCGCTCTTCTGTGATATACTCGAAATTTTCTCCAGGCTCAGCACCTTTGAGCCTCAAAAACTCCTTGAATGAGAAGGGATATATCTCTTTTGCGAGATTTCTTCCTGTCAGATGTGTTGCGAGTTCCCTGCTCAGGAGTCTTGCATTCGACCCGGTGATTATGAACTTGCTGCCGCGTTCATACATCCGTCTCACAAATCGCTCCCAGCCGGAGACGTTCTGGATTTCATCGAAGAAGAAGGTTTTCTGTTCGCCGTAGAGTTCCAGGAACACCTGATAAAGGAGATTAAAATCCTCTTCTGCTGAAAACGATATCAATCGCTCGTCCTCAAAGTTCAGGTAATAGAACTGGCAATCTAACCATTCTGACATGATCTGTGTCAACAGGGTCGATTTTCCAGACCGCCTCACACCGCTGATTATCAGTACGTGTGGGATTTTCAGGTATCTTCCGATCGCTCCCAGATTTTCTCGCTCTATTCCCCGGTCCTTCTTTTTTAGCTCTTCTCTTTGCTGGACAACGATCTCTTTTAGTTGTCTCTTATTCATGATTGGCGTATCTGTTTTTTGTTATACATAAAGTTTTCACTGGTAATGAACGATTGGCTATAATATTTTCATTGGCAATGAATGATACTAGTGGTCTTACAATCTCTGTATAATTGTGGTGGGGACAATGTTGGTGCCGTCACGTTCAAATCTGTGTTACATGTGTTCCGGTTATGGATTTATCGTGGAAGTGAGGAAGGAGCGTTTAGAGATTAGAGGACGGCAAGCCCTAACCACTCCACTCACACACTAAAGTGCATGGACCTCTACGTATAGTTTTTTAATTATAAAGATGACATCGCTTTCTTATTTAAATTATCTTTAATTTCTGTACCATCTCCTTTGCCTTGTCTAAATCTTTGTCAAGATATATTGCTCCAAATAATGCTTCGAAAGCCTCTGCATTTATTTTTGTATGGGTCTTGAGATCAGATTGAGGATTTTTGATATCCATGCATTTCACTATCTCAAGTTCAATTGCAATTTTGGCAAAATTTTCATTCGATTCAATTGTTTCGCCGCATTTCGCAGTAAGTCTCCCTTTATACCAATCAGGATGTTCTCTAAAATAATGGTAACAACTCACCTTTTGGAAGTAAGGGTACTGATAACGAAAAACCGTTTATTTCTATCCTTTTTTCAACCTATGATTATTTTTCAATCGATTCTTATGCTGCTGGTTTTTTATTATGTCATTAAAGAAATAT
>JAYEFS010000135.1:0-4091 GCA_034658695.1 Methanobacteriota archaeon
GGCAGACGATGAGTTCTGCACGGAGTGCGGGACGAGGTTGGGGTAAATGAACAGTGAAGCGACCCCTGCAACGCCATAAGCCCGTTCCAGAGTTCTCGTAACATGTCTTATATTTCACTTAATCAAAACTAAAAATCATGAATGCAAAGATACTGGATAAATGGGCAGGTATCATAGGCTACGAAAGAGCGAAAACCGTAGCCGATCTATTTCTCGACAGGAAAATAGACCTCGACTTCCCAGATCTTGGAGAGGGCGATCTTACGCACGTGAAAAGGAGTATCCTAACAGAACTTGCGGATACTGGAACCATACTGATGGAATTGGACGAAAACGTCCTAAATCACGAGGAGATCATAACAATGGTTGACGTACTTGCCAGAGACCTCATCTCCCGGAGTCTGCCTGAGGCTTTCGTAAACAACATCTCTGAAATGCTACCGCCGGATGAAGAACGACTCGAGAAGGAACTCGATGATGAAATCAGATACATCAAGGGAGTTTTAAACAACATTCAACAGCACGGAAAAGAACTCGAATAATCCTCTTTTCAGCCCCCCCGCTCTTTATACCAGAACGTCACGCTGAAACGGCATGCTTCCCCCGCAGATTCCCGTTCGTACTTATCGATCTCGCCAAACTTGCGCACAACATTCTTTATTATCAGATCACACGTGATCTCACAATTCCTCTTCTCGCACGGCTCCCGCATAATCTCAAGGCTGACTTTTCTCCCCTTTCGTGTCATCACAGTCTCGTGCGTGACTTCGAGCGCATCAATCTCCATGTAGTACTTGAGGATGTAAGCAACCCCATCGCCGAAATCGAGCACTGTATCCGGAAATGATCTCCTCAATCTGCCGAGTTTCTCGCTGATACCAAGAACCTCGCTTCCAAACGGCGTCGCCACATATAGCGTGTGCTTCTCACCGATGATTGCGTCTCGTTCGAACTTGACGGCGAGCCTCATGTCTGTAAGCTCGCTTAACGCCTCCGACACCCGGGTCCTGTCAATGTCAAGGCTGCGTGCTATCTCCACATTTCGGTACGATCCGGAGGAAAGCTTATCCAGCACATCCACACGTTTCTTTCTGCCAAGCGTTTTGCACAGTTTTATCAACGATTCCTTGTCTGCCATAAGTTACACTATTCCTGTAACGTTACTATTTATATCCCAGTTGTCCGTAATAACTATTATAGGGGTACGGCGTCATCTTGACAATTGAGGTGAACTAACATGGTAAACTTTGGAAAATGGGCAAAAGACCGATTCAAGAAGGATCCGATGAAGGTATCGGCAGAAGAGATCAAGCGAGACCAGTTGAAGATAGACCGGCTCGCAAGCATCAAGCGCGACGAAATCGAGGACGTCAATGACAAGCTGTTGAAGACGATCCAGAAAGGCAAGGGGCAGAGTAAGGAGACGAAGATCAGTCTTGCAGTGGACCTTGATGTCTCAAAGAAGAAGAAGATGCAGCTGCAAAAGTCTCATGAAAGCCTCATGAACCAGAAAAAGGCTCTGAACATGCTCGAATTCATGATTGAGCAGAAGAACGCCAAGCAGGTGAGTACAATTGCAAACCGCATCTTTGACATGGATGTTGACCGTGTGACAGAGATTGCGAGCGATTTTGCAATCGAGGACATGATGAAGCAGGACAAGCTAGCGGAACTTGAGGGTGCTATGGTTGGTACATTTGGCGATGAGAAGCTCTCAGAGGAGACGAAGCAGGCACTTGAGATGTGGGATGAGCTTGAAGCCGGCGAGATGGATGAGGACGAATTTTTCAAAGAAATTGAGAAATCGACCGAGAAGCTGGTTGTGAAACGGGAAGAAGAGGTCTGAACGGAAATTTCTCGGAAGTAACTGCCGAGAGGACTTGTATAGCCATGCCGATGATTTGAATATCGAGAGGTGCTTACAATCGGATACACAGGCGAAATCGAAACTATCCAGCACAACGAATTCCGGAAGTACAAGGAAATTGCCGAGACGGCGATGGAGGGCGAAGATTACCCTGCCGCAGCAGACGCTTTTTTGAAGGCGGGTAGGGCGATGGGGAAGCTTGCCAGGGTAACTGAAAGCGAGAAACTGAAAGAAAAACGCCTGACACTTGCTAAGAACTACACAGCCGTTGGAAAAGAGCTTGAAAAAGGCATAATCCCTGTAAAAAGTAAGCCAAAGGAGTACCGGACGAGCGAAGAGGCGTATGGTCGTGGCAGCGACGATGGCAGAGGCAGCGGTGACAATACCTCTGCGGACGAGGCTGAATCCGGGAGAGGAGAGGGGGAAGGATTCGAGAGGTATGTCGAAGAGAACCTCATCGCAACGAGCGGGATAACATGGGATGGCATAGGCGGACTGGACGGCGTAAAGCAGACGATCAAGGAGTCTGTTGTGCTGAGCATAATCGAGGAGAAGCCGGAAGCGATCAAGCCATGGAAAGGCATCCTCCTCTTCGGACCGCCCGGCACAGGCAAGACGCTTCTTGCTGCTGCTACTGCGGGATCGCTGGAGGCAACGTTCTTTAATGTCAAGGTCGGGCAGATCCTCTCAAAATACTTCGGCGAGTCATCGAAACTTGTATCCGCACTCTACAGTGTCGGGCGGAAGAAGGCGCCCTCTATCGTCTTCCTTGATGAGTTCGACTCGATTGCGCTGAGCAGGTCCGGTGAAGTTGCGGAATCCTCACGCCGCGTCTTATCGACGTTGTTATCCGAGCTTGACGGACTACAGGACAAAGATTCCGGCAGGTTCGTTCTCACGATGGCAGCGACGAACACGCCATGGGATATCGACAGTGCGGTCTTGAGCAGGTTTCCGAAACGGATACACATACCGCTGCCAGACAAAGAGGCGTGTCTGGAGATTATCAGGATTCACACGATAAAGGAAGGGCTTAAACTCGATGAGCGGATTCTTGACGAGGTCGCAGAGAGGTGCACCGAAAACCTGTTTGCGGGAAGGGACATCGCAACGCTGTGCAACGATGCGATATGGAACATGGTGCGCTCAGAAAATCCTGCACTCGGCAGCCTTGCTGACAAGCCGGTCGATGCAATACGGGAGTACAGGCTCGGGGTGCGTGAACTGACCGCGGGAGACTTCGAGAAGTCGTTTGAGTCGGTGAGGGGCGCGGTGAAAGCACGGGATGTTGAGCGGTATGAGGGGTGGGCGGAGGAGTATGGGAGTGGGTGAGCGTTTTCGCGCCTGCCCTGCGGTGGGCATCAGTCGGCACTTGCGTCTTCGCCACGCACAGCCTCCAGTACAACGCTTTCGTGGTTGTGGCATGTAAGTGGTAAGGTGAAAAGCAGCTGCGTTTCCTCGATAAGCCGAAAGCCGAGGTTGCTGCTGCGGGCACCCGGCCCGTCGTAGTGGCGATACGAAGGCAGACAGTGCCCGGCGATGTCGCTCCAGCTGCCGCCCCGGTTGACCCGGCCGAAGCCATCTCCGCTTTCCCACGCACTACCATCTGTGGGCGCGCCTTCGTAGTCGCCATGCCAGCGATCCTGCACCCATTCCCAGACATTTCCATGCATGTCATACAGCCCATAAGGATTGGGCTTCTTTTTCCCGACCGGATGAGTCTTACGGTCTGAGTTTTCATAATACCACGCATAATCGCCAAGTTTCGATCCGGAATCTCCGAATGAGTATCTTGTAGTGGTTCCTGCCCGGTAGGCATATTCCCATTCAGCTTCGGATGTAAGGCGGTACCTGTCTGTGCCCTCCTTCTCATTGAGCTTCCTGATGAACTTCTGAACATCGCGCCATGACACCTGCTCAACAGGCAGGTCATCTCCTTTGGAATACGATGGGTTATCTCCCATAATTGCTTTCCATTCGCGCTGGGTGACCGGATATGTGCCGAGATAAAACGGTTTTCGTATCTTCACTTTATGCGCAGGTTTTTCATCATCGTAATCTTCCGACCCCATCATGAACTCACCCGCAGGGATCAATGTGAACTTCATGCCGATGCCCTGTTCTGCTAATTTTTTCTGTTCTTCTTTCTTCTTCCTTTCAGCCTCTTCCCGCGCTTTCCGTTCCTCTTCTTCCCCGCGCTTTCGCTCCAGTTCTTCTTTCTCCT
>JAYEFS010000136.1:0-4064 GCA_034658695.1 Methanobacteriota archaeon
CGAGGCTCTCTTGTCAGTAACCACAGAAAACAGCAGAACCAGAAAAATTCGATTGGATCCAATCAAAGTCTGACTGAAAACAATCCAACCATGACATCCATGCGACTCTGCGATCACGTGCAACTGCCGCCGGACGAGGCGAGACTGCTTCCACGCGGCTGGCAGATTCTTGGCAGCGCGATCCTCGTGAGCGTCCCGAACGTGCTCGAGGATCGCGCAGAGGCGATTGGGAATGCGCTTCTTACGATGTATCCGAGATGCAGGACGGTTCTGTGGACTATAGGCGTCAGCGGAGCGTTCCGCGAGCCGCACTGCGAGGTCATCGCTGGTGTGCACGAGACAGAGACAGTCCACAAGGAGAACGGCTGCTACTTCAAGCTCGACGTTGCGAAGATCATGTTTTCGCAGGGAAATCTTAGAGAGCGGATGCGGATGGGGGATATTTGCGATGGCGAGGTTGTTCTGGACATGTTTGCGGGAATCGGTTACTTCTCAATCCAGATCGCTGTCCATTCGCATCCGGAGATGGTCATCGCAATCGAACTCAATCCGACTTCTCACCACTATCTCCAGGAGAATATCAAGATCAACAAGGTGGATGACATCGTTCTCCCGATACATGGGGATTGCGCAGTTAAATCGCCGGAAGGCACCGCAGATCGAGTGATAATGGGATACCTCGATTCATCGCAGGAACAGCTTATAGTGGGTATGCTTGCGGCAAGAGAGGGGGGCATTCTGCATTATCACGAGGCGACCCCGACTGTGCTTACATATCAGCGTCCGATCGAGCGGATCAGGGAAGCAGCACGCATAGCCGGGCGCAGTGTCGAGATACTCGAGTGCCGCACAATCAAGAAGTATGCGCCGGGTGTTGTGCATGTGGTTGTGGACGTGGTTGTTGATGCTGTTTGAGGTATGTCAGCCAAACGGGTGATGTAAAGCATTACCGAGATCCCAGTAAAAAGAGAGTGCATCATGAAAGCACACGTTTGGATCTACGTACCCAATATTGTGTGGATATTCACATATACAACCACACACGTTACTGAGCATATCTCGTTAGACGAAGACCATGGGTCCTAACCAGATCGTGGCGACTCTTGTGCACTCACCTCGACTGTTCGACGCCAATTCTCCTGCACCACCTGCTGATCGGGCAGATGCTGCATCTCGGACTGATCGGGGTGCAGACGTTCTGACCGTGAACAACAAGCAGATCGTTAAAATCCACCCAGTACTCCTCTGGCAAGACTCTTCTCAGCTCAAACTCGGTCTGATCCGGAGTCTTTGTCACAACGAGCCCGAGCCGGTTCGAGATCCTGTGCACGTGCGTATCCACAGCGATTCCGGGTTTGCCAAACCCGTGGGTGATTACAATATTTGCTGTCTTCCTCCCTACGCCTTTGAACTTCAAAAGATCGTCGATCTCGTCAGGAACCTTTGAATCCCAATGTTCTATCAGACATTTTGAGATGTCCCTGATCTGCACGGATTTTCTCCGATAGAAGCCAACCGGATAGATCACATCCTCAATATCGCTGGTCTTTAATCGTAGCATCTCTTCGGGTGTTTTGGCAAGAGCGAAGAGTCGCTCTGAAGCGGCAGATGTCACCGCATCCTTTGTTCTGAGACTCAGGAGGCATGAGATCAGGACGAGGAAGGGGTCGCGACTTGCGGATACTTTTGTGATCGCAGAGTCGCTGAATTTTGCATTCTGATCTTTCAGTCTCCGGATGATCTCATCGATCTCATTGTTCATGGGTGTGGTTGAATACTGTGTGGGGTTTTTAGATTTTTCCATAGTTCCACCTCCAATCGCAATTCCAATTCAGAAAACGCTCTAAATGCAACATAGATTGATAGGGCGGTTCAATGGTGCTATGAATCATAGAACGTAAGATAACGGATGTTTGTGTTTGGCTCGGAGTGCACGAAGGGGCACAATCGAAAATTCCAGTGAAATGCACCCTGAGACTTTTGTTCTTTGCGCCATCGCGTCTTTCTCGTCTTTCTCGTTATTGCACATCCAGCTTACCATTACGGAAATCACCGGATTTCCAGACCGTGCCGCACGAAGACACATCTTCACAGAAACTCGGCAAGCGTCCTCTGGAACCGGCATTCATCCAGCAACTGCATCTCGCAATCCCATTTTGCACGAGGCGTTTGTATGCGCCTCGCAATCTCCTGCATTGCGGAATTGATGCTCTCGAATCGCTCCGCATCCCGGCTCAGCGCATCCCGGACCGTCTCTCGGATCACCCAGACTCCAAGTGGAGCCCAGTAATCCGGCATAATCTCCCGCACAATAAACACCGACGCCTGACGCCGGATTTTGTGGAGATACTCAACAGCGGCGGTTCTTGCTGCGTAGTACCCCCCGGCAAGCGATGAATACCTTTTCTTTCCGTCATAGCCCTCTCGATCGCTGCCTATCCAGAGTTTCTCGGACCAGACCGAATCAGGCAGCCAGATCTCGATTAATTCAAACGAGAAACATCTGGGAACGAGGAGAATCTCAAAGTGGTTTCCGAATCTCTCACAACTGAAGAGAACGATCTCTTTTATCTCGGGATAATATCGCAGATCATCCAGCAGCATCTTTCCGATCATGTCGTCAATCGCCGTAATCGACCACCGTGTCGGAACGAGACTTCGCTTACGCGCAAGTCCCACAAGCCCGATTGAGAATATGCGCGTGATGTGGTGCTGTGAGATGTCGTTTTTGTACAGTTCGCGTATCGAATCTGTGGCAAGCGCGTCGGTATCAGATACGAGATAATCAACCTTTCCAGGGACTTTCGGGTTCTCTGTAAGCTTTATCTTCTCAATTTCGCCTGCCGGTCCCATCGGCATCAGCATGCCGTCGAAACTCATCCGCGCATCGATTGGTTTTGTGAACCAGACCTCAGTGTCGATCGGTTTCTCAGCCAGCGCCAGTTCCTGCGATGTCGAGAGGAACGGGTTCTCTGATATGTCCAATCTATCCGATCTCTTCGACACCCCCGCGTCCTTCACATTTACTCTGGAGTGCGTCCGCACCAGCCTCGACCGCAAATCCACAATCTCGCCGATGTCCCGATTCAGAAGCTCTTTTGGATCATCGTACTGCCGCGCCTCTGCACTACCCACGTCAGGGGGCACCAGCGGACCTGCGAGGACGTCGGGATAGCCCATGCGCCCGACAAAGACTGACGGCGGGGATGCGCCGAATAGATTGTCAGTTAGCGCGACCGTCTCAATCGCCTTGAACCGCTCCAGTATCGGGCATCGCAACCGTCCGCACAATCCCTTTCCCTTGCAGGTGACGCACAGATTCATCAACTACCTTCTTGACCTGATCTGTAAAATACGTGGCGGTCGAGCCACCAAAGAATTTTTAAATAGCAGATCACAGGTGTTATACACTCACATGAAATTGCGGATAGTCAGCTCAAAGCAGGAGATCAGTAAACTGGATCCGGCTGAGGAACTCGTGCATCTCGCGTTCCGACCATCGAACGCCGATGTGGTCTCGCTGATTGCGGCATGCCCGAACCTCACAGCGGTGCACATCCCGAACTCGTACAAGAATACGATGTCGAAGTCGGCAAGGATGTTTATGTCCGCAAACAACATTACGATACTTGCAGGTGACGTGTGGGGACATCATAAGGATCTTAACCATTACTACACGGTGAGCGAGGTTGTGACACTGGAGATACTCGACCATCAGAAGGCTGGGCGTAGCAGGGATGAGATCATCAGGAGGATCAAGAGAAATTCCAGATTGAGTCCGGATCTCATCAACTATATCATCGATCAGAACAGTGAGCGACTGGATATCTGAAAATTAGCCGATATGTGTTCGGCAACGTTTATAGCATGCCACAAGTGCAATTTGCTACTCTTGACAGCCACAGAGGTCGCAGAGAGGGGGTTGGAGGTAGGGTGCTGAAAGGATGTGTATACCCCGTACTGAATTGGTCCCATTTTTGTTTCATTTTAGTACTGGAGCGAAAGCATCTTTCCAATTGGATTGAACCGATTGCTACTGGTTTTTCTTGTACCGTGAAAGAATT
>JAYEFS010000137.1:0-15866 GCA_034658695.1 Methanobacteriota archaeon
CTCTGCGCCTTTGCGTTAAATCAGAGAAACGCCAAGACGCCAAGACGCCAAGACGCGAAGGCGCAAAGGATGAATAAGTCTCTTCTGACATCTTTTGAAAACCACAGAATCCATCAGAATCAGGAATATGCGTTACATATCCCCGGAGTGCACACTCAGTGCGTTGTTTGAATATCCTGTCCGGAATATCTTTTGATGAATTCAAATCTGTCGTGTGCAACAGGGATATCAACTGGCTCCACAGCATCTCAGACATCGGGACAAAGACCGCAAAGCGGCTCGTTCTCGAATTATAGGATAAGATCACGAATATATTCACAGAGACCAGGTATCCGGAAGATACTGCAAGTGTTACCATCGTTGATTCCTTAAAAACCATAAATAATCCGGGAACCGTTCGTCCATTCCCGATAATGTGGTCACAGCCATTATGGTCTGATTCCATGCCTTTTGGCAAAAGCGAAGACGATCCGCTTTCGTTTTCCCAGATAACAACGCTTGCAATGGTTCGTATTACACTCTTCACAGCATCCGTATCCCTGCAGTTGATCCAGAACCCGGACTTTCAGATTTTTCACGTGTCATGCGAGCTCAACGCGCAAACGTTACCATCGGCGCGTTTCGCAGTAGGATTCCCCAGAACGTGCGGGGTAGCAGGTATAGGCAATCTGTGGTGCAACTTCCTGTCGCACGCTGCCGATGTGGTTAAGTCCGGTTGCTTTTACCGCTTGTGCGGGATCGATTTAACCACAACGCAATTTAGGTTTTTGCCCAAAACCTAATTTTATTAGGGAGGATTACTTATGCACCTAACGATACATCTATATGCATAATTAGGGCAGCCAACTGCCCTGTGGAGATTGAAAAGTATGGAACATCTGGTTCATAGGATCGTGAGATGTATCGCGCCCACAATCGCAAGCAGGAAACCGGCAACGCTGATGAACATAACGAATGCCAACGGCGGACTTCTGGATGCGTGGGATTATCGCAAGAATTGTCTGTTCGCCGGCTCTGAAATCGGGTATTATGAACTGAAGAGAACCGACAAGAATGCAATCGTCATCTTCTTCAATCACACTCGGCTCGGCGAACTGCTGCAGAAGAGATCGGTTACAAAGTTCCTGACCGAATGCGGATACAGGTCGGATTCCATCGAATACACATTGAGCATGTTAAGAGAGCGGTATGCCGTCAGCGGGTGCCCTCCCGAGATCGGAATATTCCTTGGAATCCCGCTGAAGGACGTTAAAGGGTTTATGGGATTAAATTCCCTCAGGAACACGGGCTGTGGGATGTGGCGGATTTACGGAGACCCTGCGCCATCCGAAAAACGGATGAACGAATACCGCAGTGCGAGGGACGCGGTGACCAGGCGCCTCTTCTCAGGAGAGGATCCGGTCAATATCATAAGATTGTGTACACCGGATGAACGGGCGTAATCGGGGATGTTTGGATGCAAGAACGAAAAATATGGGACTTCAAGACTCAAACGATCTGTTCGATCCTTGGACTGGCGTTTGACGACAGGGAACTGGGTGCGGTCTGCAAGCAACTGAAACTCGACTGCGATTCGAACACGGCTTACGAGATGCATGGCGGACTTGTTCAGGCTGCTGCAAGCCAGAACAAGATATCCAGGCAACTTGACAAGGTTCTGAAGAGCCGGTTCGAACGATACGAAAAGGATGTAAGACACCTGCAGCAGGATGAGATCTACAGGTACATCGAGAACGGGGATATCGGGAATGGTACAAATATCCGGGATATCCCCCTTTCTGCAATTATCTGGTTTGCTGTGCGGAATCAGCGTGAAGATATCGATGAAATCGAGGCAACGGTCTTTTCACTGACCCACCTATACGAGCATCGAGCATCGAGATTCTACGACACATTCCGCAGAGCATTGCCAGGCGGCGTTCCTGAGAATGCTCTGAAAGAACTGAAGGATCACCTAAAAGCGAACGAAAAGCTTCAGACCAAGTGCAACCGGTTGGAACGAAAGAGAGAGCAGATGAAGTCAGAGATCGAATCCGTTAAGGCTGATAGATTAAGGATCGCAACTGCGCTAGACGAAGAGAAGCGATTGAATCAGGAGCTGACGCGTGATCTGGAGGAGCTCGGTTTTGGGGATGCACTCGATCGGACAGAGGCTCTGAAAGGAGAGATTGACTTTTTGACCGAAGAGGTGAAGACGCTCACTGAGAAGTTGTTGAAGCGGGATCAGGAAGATAGCATTGCGTCCTGCGAGCTCACAGGGGTTGCAGGTACCGATTGCGTCATGGAGTCGGATATCGAGGATTGCGTGAAGAGTGTTGATCTGAATGGTACGAGAGTGACTTACATCGGCGGAGTGGAGTCGCTCATGCCGCATTACAAAGAAGCGATCGAATCCTTTGGCGGCACATTCTGCTACCATTGCGGGCACTGCATACAGGGAAAGAAGGAGATCGAGATGCTTGTGGATAAAACGGACATGGTATTCTGCCCTGTTGATATAAACAGTCACAATGCGTGCAGGTATGTCAAGAAGGCGTGCAAGCTGAGAGGCAAACCATGCCGGTTCCTTCGCAGTTCGAGTCTCAGCATGTTAATCAGGGAACTGGAGAGTCGCAATCGCGCAGTTTCCGTGCAGTAGCCGCGAAGACAATCCGCACCCGGGCATACGAAGCCACACTTATTTATACCTCGATAACAGAGGTTCTCGCACATGACCGGCTGGAAGGATACACTGGAACGGATCGCGCTTGCGCTTGGCATATCGATGCTGCTCGGAATGGTACTGATGCCCCACGACTTCAGACCTGCAGTCGGCAACGCCGCCGGCATATTCCTTGAACCGTTGACTTATGTTCTGCCGATTCATATAGTGCTATTTGTGATGGCTGTTGCCACCGGACTGTACGCCTCGCTCATCCAGAAGTACACAATCGACTGGGATCTCATGCGCAGCTTCAGCGAGAAGATGAAAGCGTTTCAGAAGGAGTACCGGGAAGCGCAACTCGCCGAGAACAAGCAGAAACTGAAGAAACTGGATGAACAGCGTGCCGCAATGATGGGAGATCAGGGCAAGATGATGAAGCAGCAATTCAAACCGATGGCATACATCAGCATCCTGACTCTGCCGATGTTCTTCTGGGCGTATCAATTCATCCCCACTCATCCGGACCTCCTCATGACATTTCCGTTCTGGGGCGAAAAATCGTTGAATGAGTCGGCTCTTTTTGGCGTCTTCTACTACTGGATTGTCTGGTACATGATCTGCTCGCTTCCGGTCAGCCAGGTGATCAGGAAGGCACTCGACATCGGCGGGGCATGATGTGTGGTGCATGGCACATCGTGCATGATGAGCAAGCAGGTGCATGACCGCGATTAACTTATTACGCTGCGACTCCGATACACAAGTGGTGGCTGAATGCTTGGCATAATCTACGGGACAAGTATTACCGGAGAGCAATTCGAAGGTACAAGAGAGACTGTTCAGACGAAATACGGAACCGTGGAGGTTTTCAAGGGGCGTGACGCAATCTTCCTGCCGCGCCACGGCGTTGCCATGGACACACCGCCGCACAGGATCAACCATCTGGCAAACATCTCCGCGCTGAAGATGTCAGGTGCATGCGGCGTTGTCTGCATCTCCTCGACAGGCAGCCTGAAGCAGGAGATTGCGCCGGGAACAATGGTCGTTGTGCACGACTACATCAACTTCGGACGGCACGTAACATTTTATGATGAAGAGATCCGGCATGTCGTTCCCGGATTCGATTATGAGCTGAGAGACCGGGTCATCAGGGCGAGTCGCGGGTTTGCGAGGGGCGTGTACGTGCAGACGCACGGACCCAGATTCGAGACAAAAGCAGAGATCGCTATGTTGAGGCAGCATGCCGATGTCGTGGGAATGACCCTGGCAAACGAAGCGACTCTTTGCAGTGAGGGTGGAATTCCGGTTGCAGCGCTCTGTACTGTTGACAACTACGCAAACGGCGTTTCCGAGCAAGAACTGGACTATGAGACTGTGATTGAGAACGTGAACAAGAACCGGGATATGGTTGTGGATACGATTGCGAGGCTGATTGGATGAGTTTACTTCTGAAAGAGACTGAGAACTATGGTAACGTCTATATCGAGGATGGCAGAATCAATGAGGTCAACTGTGCTCCTTACGACGCAGACAACGTGATTGACGCCAGGAAACGAGCGGTTGTGCCCGGCTTTGTGAATACACACACTCATGCGGCAATGACGCTCTTTCGGGGCTACGCGGATGATCTTCCGCTACAGACGTGGCTTGCTGACTGGATATGGCCACTTGAGGCGAAACTGACCGCCGAAGACGTCTATTGGGGCACAAAACTCGCATGCCTCGAGATGATCAAGACCGGGACGACCGCGTTCAATGACATGTACTGGCACGCACTCGCAAGTGCAAGAGCGGTCGATGAGATGGGGTTGCGCGGCGTTATCAGCAACGTCTTAATCGACATCGATGGGCGATCAGATGAGGAAGTGCGGCGAGAGAACAGGAGGCTGACTGAGAGGCTCACGAAGGAGTATTCCGGGCGAGTGATTCCAGCGCTCGGTCCGCACGCCATCTATACCGTTTCAGAGGAGAATCTCTGCTGGACCGCGGAGTTTGCAAGAAAAGAAGACATATTGGTTCACATACACGTTTCAGAGACTGAGCAGGAGGTTCTGGATTGCATCGAGAAGACGGGGATGCGTCCTGTGGAGTATCTCGATCACATTGGATTTCTTGGTCCGAATGTTCTTGCGGCACACTCTGTCTGGCTCAACGACCGTGAGATTGCGCTCCTCTCGAAGCATGATGTTAAGGTCTCACACAACCCAACATCAAATATGAAACTTGCTGTCGGGCAGGCAATGAGATACTCAGCGCTCTCATCTGCTGGAGTCAATATCTCGCTTGGCACCGATGGCTGCGCATCCAACAACAATCTTAACATGCTTGAGTCAGCAAAGTTCGCGTCGCTTCTGCAAAAGTCAGCAACATGCCAGCAGACTGTGATTCCGGCTCGCGAAGCACTCGAGATCGTCACAAAGAACGGTGCTGAAGCGCTCCGCATCGGCGGGGGCGAGATAAAGGAGGGTGCGCCAGCAGATTTACTCTTGATTGATCTGCGACTGCCAGAGATGACACCTCTTCACAATCTCGACTCGAATATGATCTACGCGTCATCCGGCTGTGTCGACACCACTGTATGTGATGGCGTTGTGCTCATGCAGAACCGTGTAGTTCCGGGAGAGGAAGAGATTATGAGGCGTGCGGCAGAAGTGACATACGACCTGGTGAATAGACCATGACCGACTCCACACCAACGAACAACCGAAACCCATCGAAATGCAAGACACTGATCGCATCGATGGATATACTCACGAAACACATAGAGCAGGCACTCGATGAACTGGATCTCAATAGTGTTTCAGAGATGCTTGATATGATCAGGGGTGCAAATAGCATCTTTGTGATGGGGACCGGACGATCAGGTCTGATCGGAAAGGCTTTTGCAACAAGGCTCATGCATTTAGGGATGCGCGTCTATGTGGTCGGCGAATCAACAACGCCAGCGCTGCATGCAGAAGATGTCGTGGTTGCGATCAGCGGGTCCGGCGAAACACTGTCCATCGTCGATTTAGGGCGGGTTGTAAAAAAGATCGACGCGTCTCTGATCGTCATAACCTCGCAACCCGACTCCACACTCGGAAAAATGGCAGACAAGACCGTGAGAATCTTTGGCAGAGCAAAGAATGGCAGGGGGGATTATCTTGTGCAGCATCTGCTCGGAAAATATGCAAAACTCTCCGAACTTGCGCCACTCGGCACAACCTTTGAGATCACAACTCTCGTGTTCCTTGATGCGGCGATCGCGGAACTGATGGAACTTCTGGGCAAGGATTCGAAGTCGCTCGAAGAGATGCACGACAAGCTACAGTGATATGGCATCCATAGTCAGGCGGTACGGAATCGAGATTGTATCGCTCTGTTCCGCTCTTGTGATCTGGCAACTGGCTGCCGACTATGTTGTCAAAAATCCAACGTTCCTCCCGAGTGTAACAGATGTTTTCACATCATTTTGCCGCCTACGTGGCGATCTGGTCTATGATGCCGAGATCAGTCTGCTCCACTTCGGAATAGGTGTTGCTGCCGGAATGTGCGTCGCAATCCCGCTTGGAATCAGTATGGGCTGGTTTCCGCTGACAAACAGGATATTTAATCCGATTATAGAGATCCTGCGCCCGATACCGCCTCTTGCGTGGATACCATTTGCGATTATATGGCTCGGACTCACGCATGCGGCTGCCGGGTCGATCGTGTTCCTTGGGGCGGTATTTCCGATTCTGATCAATACGTATATGGGATTTCGGAATGTACCGAAGGTTCTAATCGAGACCGCGATGGTGCTCGGCTGCACCAGAAACTACGATCTGATCCGGAAGGTTGCATTTCCGTCAGCGGTTCCGGACATTGTGACGGGCATCCGGGTTGGAATGGGTGTTGGCTGGATGTGCGTTGTCGCGGCAGAGATGTTTGGGGCATCGACGAGCGGGATCGGGTACAAGATACAGTTCTGGGGGCATCTGCACCGGATGGATCATGTCATGGTTTACATGCTTCTTCTCGGCTTCATCGCGCTCATAATCGACAGTCTGTTCCGGTACTTTGTTGAGCAACGTTTGTCGAGATGGCGCAAAGGAATCGTGGCGTGAGCGTGGTTCCGGCACAACCTTGATAACAGTCAGCACTAATTCTATAACAAGAGAACAGGAGGTTTATAAATGGACATTGATAGACCGGTGCGAGAGGTCATGTCACCGCACGTGATCTCAGCAGACATCAACGATTCGCTGATTGATGTTGCAAACGAGATGATAAAATATGACCGATCAAGCGTAATTGTGATTGAAGATGAAAAACCGATCGGTATCATAACCGAACGTGACATCTCACGCAAGATTATCCCCAACGACAGAAAACCGAGCACTGTTTCGCTCTCTGAGATCATGACGTCCCCATTGATCACAATCGATCACAGTACGCCGGTGAGCGATGCGATCCGGATGATGCTTGAGCATAAGATCAGACGGCTGCCCGTATTTCGAAATGATGACTTAATCGGTATCATCACGAGTCAGGACATCGTCGCAGTATCTTCTGATATGACCAAAGCCTTGCGAGAACTCATGGAATTGGAGCGCGAGTCCCTGCTCACATCCGACTTTGAGGGTATGTGCGATGTCTGCGGACAGTATTCGTACCACTTATCGGTTGTCGACGGCAGATCGCTCTGCGATGACTGCAAGGATAGCAAATGGAGAGAACCAACAGATTCCAGTCATGAATCTGCATACATAGAGACATGAGGCTGGTTACGGATGGATCTCGTACAGAATCTGCTTGAGATACTCGAAAATGATCCTAAACTCGCGATTGATGAGATCGCAGCACTTACCGGACGGTCTAAGGTGGAGATTGCGGATTGTATCAGCGAACTCGAGTCGAGTGGTACGATCCGTAAGTACAAGACCATAATCGACTGGGACCGGGTGAATAATGGGTTTGTTTATGCAATCATAGAAATTAAGATAGCTCTGGAGCGTGAAGCCGGATACAACATGATTGCGGATCGCATTTCGAGATTTCCAGAGGTTCGGTCAGTTAGGTTGATCTCGGGGGACCATGATCTTTCACTCACCGTGCGCGGCAGGTCGATGAAGGAGGTTGCATTCTTTGTCGCGGAGAAGATCGCAACCCTGCCACAGGTGCGGAGCACTGCCACCCATCTTGTTCTGAAGACCTACAAGGAGGATGGCGTGGCGCTGCATGAACCGGAACATGCAGAGCGACTCCCGATCTCTCCATAGTGTGTAGTACCGCGCATAGTACACAGTCTCATAAACCGTGGAGGATTCGATGCAGATATCAGATGCTGTGCAGAGTGTGCCGCCGTCAGGGATCCGCAGGTTCTTTGACCTGGCAAACCAGCTCGACGACGTGATCTCACTCGGTGTCGGCGAGCCTGATTTCGTGACCCCGTGGCACATCAGGGAGGCATGCATCCACGCGCTCGAGAGCGGGCGCACATCCTACACTTCAAATCAGGGGCTCCCTGAACTGCGAGAAGAGATCGCTGATACATTTCGCAGGGATCACTCGCTGTATTACGATCCCGGTGACGAGATACTGATCACGACCGGAGTGAGCGAGGGAATCGATCTTGTGATGCGTTCAATTCTGAATCCGGGGGATGAAGTCATCGTTTCGGAGCCGTGCTACGTCTCTTATGTTCCAACCGTGCTCTTCGCCGGCGGAGTTCCGGTGAGAGTTGCTACAGGAATCGAAAACGATTTCAGAGTCACAGGAGAGCAGATAGAGCGGAAGATCACGAAAAAGACTCGAGTTATCATGATCAATTATCCGAATAATCCTACAGGTGCAACAATGGACAAGAAAGACCTCGAGGAGATTGCGGATGTTGCAATAGAGCACGATCTAGTAGTTATCTCCGACGAGATCTATGACAAACTCACATACAATGGAACACACACCTGTTTCTCATCCTTGAACGGGATGATGGGGAATACGGTTGTGTTCAACGGTTTCTCGAAGTCTCATGCAATGACCGGTCTCAGAGTTGGATATGCACTCGGAAACAGTGAAATCATCGGAGCGATGACGAAGATACACCAGTACACAATGCTCTGTGCTCCGATAACGTCGCAGATGGCTGCAATCGATGCGCTGCGGAATGGGCGGGAGGAAATGGGGAAGATGGTGCGGGAGTACGACCGCAGGAGGCATCTGATCATCAGCGGCTTCAATGAACTCGGACTGGATTGCTTCCGGGCGAAGGGAGCGTTCTACGCATTTCCGTCGATCGCGGATACTGGCATGACTTCGGGCGAGTTTGCAGAGCGTCTGATGGTCAAAAAGAAGGTGGCTGTCGTTCCAGGGGATGTATTCGGGGATTGCGGAGCCGGATTTCTGCGGTGTTCGTATGCTGCGTCGAGGGATGACATAAAAGAGGCGCTTCTGCGTATAGGGGAGTTTCTTGAGTCAATCGACAAGCGGATGCCTGGGAGACCGATGGTGGTGGGGGCACCGAGAGTATCGAGAGAGAATCTTCTTACGGTAACGTCCACAGATCAACGAGATTGATCGATGAGCAAAAAAACGTACATAAGAGAGAGTTTTCAGCTTAAAGAGACCGTTGTCACCATTTCTTCAGAACAAGAGTACATTCCCGCAGCGAAGCGTGCAATTGTGGCTTGCAGACGTGATCTGGAGCGATTCATCAGAGATGACCCGTTCTTCGCAGTCACCCTCGAAGAATACCGGTGCCAGCGCCCAGATGATGCTCCCGAGATTGTGCGGCGGATGGTTGCTGCGGGCAACACTTTTGGAATCGGTCCGATGAGCGCGGTTGCGGGCACGATTGCGGGGCTGGCTGTGGAGGCGATGTTGGATTGTGGCGCAACTTATGCGATCGTTGATAACGGCGGCGATATCGCCATGGTCAACGACGAAACGGTCATTGTCGGTGTGTATTCCGGAAGAACGGACATCAGCATTGGTCTTGAGATCGAACCCGGTGAGTCGATCCGTGGAATATGCACATCGTCCGGGCGAATCGGGCATTCGATCAGCTTCGGGTGCGCGGACTCTGCAACGATTCTGGCTGATGATCCGTCTCTTGCGGATGCGGCAGCAACCGCGGTCGGGAACGCTGTGAGCGACACGGAATCCATCAAAGACGCGCTATCGATGATTGAGGGGGCAGGATCGATCACCGGAGGTTTGATTATCCTTGAGGACCATATTGGATTATGCGGAAGCGTCCCGGTCGTGGATGCGCCGCAGAGACTTGAGTACATCACAGGGGCAGGGGCACCATGAACACAATCGATCTTGCAAAGATATTTGTCTGTGTATCCTTCCTGCTCTACTCGTGCCGCTCCGACCTCAAGACCAGAACAGTTCCAAACGAGCTCTGGGGCGTGGTCTTTGTCGCCGCTCTGCCACTCGTTATCGCAGGTGCGATTGTGCAAGGCGGGGGATATCTCCTGCACACGGCAGTCTCGGTTATGGGCATCTATCTCTTCGTGTACCTGCTCTTCCGGCTCAATGCGTTCGGAGGTGCGGACGCAAAGGCGCTGATCGCTCTTGCGTTCATCTTTCCGGCTTTTCCGAGTCTTGCAGTCGCAGGACACGAATTGCCGGTAAGTAGCGTCCCGCCAGTCGACATCTTCGCATTCAGCACACTCGTGAACTCTGTTTTGCTCACCACAATTGTTCCGCTCGGAATTCTTGCGTATAACCTCTACACACTCTCTCTACGTGAGATTGTGGAGCGACCGTTCTACATCTTCGCAGGATACCGGTGCAGGATATCCGATCTCCGGGGTCGGCATGTGCGACTGATCGAGGATTATCTCTGCGAGGACGGGAGGGTCAGGAAAAAGTTCAGTAGAAGCGGCAGCAATATCGATGAGATCACAGTTAGACGGCTGGAAAACCTCGAGTCGAAAGGACTGATTGATGAGCGAGTCTGGGTGACTCCCGGGCTGCCGTTCATGATCCCGATCACAGCCGGGTTCGTAAGCGCTCTTCTTTACGGAGATCTGATGTTTCGGGTGGTGCTTCTGCTTCTGTGATTGTGGCTATCTGATGAGGTGGTCATACCGAAAGGGGGCACTGTCGATTGTTTCAGTGAGATCGCCGTGTCGTGTCATCAGATTCTACCGCAGAGTGCGCAGAGGGACGCAGAGTGGTCCGCCTCTGCGAACCTCCGCGTCCACCGCGGTATACCCGGCACCGGCATAAACTGCGCTTTTTGCATGACCGATCCAACCATGAATACGCAGCAACCAAAGCCCATGATGCCGCTGCAACATGATCATCAATATGTGGTTCTCTTCTTTGCGTCTCCGCGCCTTTGAGCCTTTGCGTTCTCGATTTAACGCGAAGACGCGAAGACGCAGAGATGCAAAGGGTGGCGTTAAGCTCTGGTCGCACATCCAACTGACACTTATGTAAAAAAAAGCTCAAGTTGTGGCGGTGTGGAGTATAGATAAACCACTGGATTTTTAGACAGTGCCACCGCCAAAATTCAATTGAGAGCGACGCAGGTCATAGCAGCTCTAAAGAATATGCTCGATATCGTGTGGCAAACAGATAGCCCCCAATCTGTGGAATCTGTGTGAATCAGTGGCTGATGAGGGTTTTTAGCCACAGATTAACACGGATTACACTGATTTTATCTACAAGCTATCGCGCATGCACTCTCTAAAAACGCTGACCGCAAGCGATCGTAGCCCAGTTCACCGAGACAATCGACAACAATATCGGCGCCGGCGCCGGTGAGTGCCGGCTGATCCCCGATGCGTCGCACCCCGACGCCAAACATCCCGTTCTCCTTGCACGCCGCAATTCCGGACGGCGCATCCTCAAACACGATGTAATATCTGATCTTTCCGCCTGATAACTCGTGTAATCGCGCGGCTGCGAATGCGAATATCCCGGACTTGGTCATACCATCCATGCCTGACGCATCCACATCAAAGACAGAGTAGAGCGTGTCGCAGCCACAGTCGCTTCCGGCAATTTCTGAGACCCGCTCACGAGTTATATTCGTAATCAGGCGTTTTGCGTTCTTTGATGCCGATGCCATTGCCTGCATGACTCCCCTCTCTTTTGCCTCGACGATCATCGCAACCGAACTCTCAAATATCTCGAATTGCCCATCGATTACCAGTCTTCCAAAGAGTTCGTTCTTCTGCGTGCAGTAGCGTTCAAGCAGATCTTTTCTCATCTCGCAGGTCTCTGCACCGAGCCGCTCATATACCCCGAGCCGCTCAAGGACCGCATCGCCGCCCTCGTATCGGGGTCTGCCAGAGACGTACTCATGATAAAACCCCGAATCGAGTCTGCCCTTCTCAACACCCCACTCCGGAAGCTCTGCGGTGAGCCGCCACGCCATTTCATGGGGGCTATCAACGATCACGCCGTCAACATCCCAGATGAAGCCAACCTCGTTCTCGAAATCAATTGTCGTTGTCATACGCAATCACCTCCGAACCGTTACCTGCCAATTCGTGGATTTCGCCGCATATTTCAACTGGTATCGCATAATCTCCTGAGGATTCTGATGATTCTGATGATTCTGATGCTCCGTCTGATCCAGACGATATCCCAACCGTGGTCTGGGTCATGTCAAATTCCAGTTTGACGCCGTGCCAGAAGAGATTAAACCTGAGCCGCCCCCATTCTCCTGGTAATCGTGGATTCACAGAGATAATTCCGTCTTTCATGCGCACACCAGCAAATCCGAAGACCGTTGCCTGCCAGACGCCGCCCATCGATGCCGCATGGATGCCGTGGTGCGTATTTCCGTAAATGTTTCCGAGCGTGCCGTAGAGGGCGTATTTGAAGTAGCGGTATGCCGCATCCGCGTTCTTAATCTCTGCGTAGAGGCTCGCATAGATAGACGGGCTGAGCGAGGACTCGTGGGTGGTTCTGCACGCGTAATACGCCACATTCACCCGCTTCACATCGAGTGAGAAATCATAGGGGAAGAGATGCAGAAGCATCATAACGTCCGCTTGTTTCACGAGTTGCGTCTCGGAAACACGTGTCATCGGCACATCGTCCTTTGGGTATGTCGGTATCCCCAGATCGTTCATCTTCTTAATTATCACATCCTTCCTCCCGAAGTATCCGTCAAACTCCTCAATCATGCCATCGTTATGAACCGTGAATGTGATGCTGTCAGCGATTTTTTGCCACCTGTCAATCTCCGATCTATGCGCCGCTCCCGCTGGGCGATTGGTACAGAGGGCGATTGCGCAGCGCAGGTTCCATCTGGCAAGGTAGTTGGTGTACGCGTTGTTGTCGACGCACTCCTGGTACTCATTCGGACCGATCACGTTTCTTATCTCGTATCTGCCAGTGTTCTCATTGTACGTAGCCCTGCTCGCCCAGAACCGTGCAGTCTCAAGCATAATTTCGGTTCCGTACTTCGCCATGAACTCCTCGTCAGCGGTTGCCATGTAGTACTGGTAGACTGCATACGCAACATCGCCGACGATGTGGTGCTCACGCTCCATCGTGTGCACCTTGATTATCTCCCCCTTCAGATTCACCCAGTGTTCAGGTGTTACGTCCTCTCCGGTGGCTGCCGACTCCCATGGAAAGAGTGCGCCCTCGAGGTTCTGCCGCTTCGCGTTATTTCGCGCCATGTCCAGCCTGCGATACCGGTACATCAGCAGATTTCTTGCAGTTGCCGGGTTTGTGAATAGGAAGAACGGGAATACGAAGATTGCAGTGTCCCAGAATACGTGACCGCCGTACCACTCGCTGGTGAGTGCCTTTGGCGCAATGCTCACCCGATCATCATGATCGTTGCCAGCGGCAAGCAGATGGTACAGATTGAACCGCAGCGCCCTGTTCACCTCACCAACATCAACATCGGCATCAACACCATCTCCAGCGCTACCGCACTCACACTCACCATCGCGCCCACTCTCGATTGCGGGTGTTATTGCGATGTCTGCAACTAACCATCGCTCGTCCCATGCTGCGGCATGTGCATCCAGTAACCTCTCAAAACCGATTCTGCGGCTCTCTTCGAGTGCGTTCATGGTCGCTTTCCTGGCTATCGTCCCGATTCGCTCTGCCGGAAGATCGCGGGATGAGCGGAATGATATGATCTTGTCAAAGGAGTAAACCACTCCTTTTCTGGCTTTGAAGCGCACATTTTCAGTGAACTTGTCGTCTTCCCACTCCGCAGTTCGAGCAGTATCAACAAGCTCACCATCATCACGTATCGTTAGATCAGTGGCATAAGACGCAATAATTCCGAAATCGTTCGTCTTCACAGCTACATAACATGTATTATTGGTATAATCCGCCCATCTGACATCGTAATGTCTCACCATGGTGTCCATCTCGGGTCTGATGTTCAGCGCAGCGGTATCGGTGCTGTTCTTCACAAGAATGTCCACGTCAGAGTCGTAAGAGATGAAGTAGACCCGCATCATGGCGGTGTGCTCATCAGAAGCGCTTATCGCTCGCATCGATTGGTATCCGTACCGTCCTGCCCGCGATCGATACTCTGTTTCCCGGAACAGGATCCCTTTTCTCATATCGAGGATACGCTCGTGCCGGACCACCTCCATCTTGTCTATTGCAACCGGCTCTCCGTTGGCGCATATCTGAAAATCGAAGGGATTTGGCAGATTCACTATTTCAACGGTTTTTGCGGCAGATTTATCAAAAATCCCTGCGATATACGTCCCGGGTCTGCTGCCGTCCGGTATCTCTTCCATGACGCCGCGACTTCCGATGTACCCGTTGCCCAGTGAAAAGATGGACTCACTGCTGCCCCGCTGATGTAAATCGGGATCCCATTCGTGCTCCCTGATCAACCATTCGTCGTCTGATAAGTATTTCCGAAAAAACATTTTGGTCTCACTCTTCCAGAATCTTCTTATAAATATTTTCATAGCCGGTAATCATCGAATCCGCGCTGAAATGCGTCTCCACGCACTCTCTGCACCGGCTATGCTTGATCTTGTGCACCATCCCAACACAGTCGAGGAAGTGGTCGAAATCGTCTGCGAGATAGCCGTTCACGCCATCCCTGACAAGCTCGGGTGCAGCACCGCGCCTGTATGTCACAACAGGGGTTCCGCACGCCATCGCCTCGATCATGACGATTCCAAACGGCTCATCCCATTGAATCGGGTAGATGAAGGCAGTTGCGTCCCTGAACAGCTCTTTCTTGTGCGCATCGCTGACCTCCCCAACGTACCTGATTGTATCGCTGAGATGTGGTTTTATATATCTATTAAAATATTTCAACTCGTGTGGTTCGGATGCTTTGCCCGCGAGAATCAATCGCATTCCAAGCTCCTCTGCAACCTTGCAGGCGATGTGTGGTGCTTTTTCCAAATTGAACCGCCCGACGTACAACAGATAATCTTCCTTCTCTGTCGAATATGGGTATTTCCCCACCTCGATTGCATTATAGACGTTTCCGGCGTAATTTAAGTTCGGCAGAGCTTTTTGCTGGAATTTGCTGATCGTCACGAAATGGATATTTTTGGCATCGGTGAAGAGACTGTAAAACCGCCTGTTCGTATCATCGATCGGACCGTGGATGGTGTGCACAACCGGCATATCTATGAAGAACGCGCTTGCCAGACCCTCCTTCCATGTGTTGTCATGCACGATATCAAAATCGCCCTGCCGCATAATCTCGATGTACGCGCCAAGCGAGTGCGTAACTGCTGTGTTCAGACACTCAGAGGGTGATTTCGAGAGAATATCGTACTGTCCGCAATCGAATACATGGTGACAATCAGCGGAAGTTCCGGATTCCTTGACTGTGAAGAGCGTGACATCGCAACCTCTGCCAACGAGTCCGTCCGCAAGCAGAGCAACAATCGATTCGATGCCCCCGTACCGTGATGGCGGAACCTGAATCCACGGCGGAACAACGATTGCGATCTTCATTGCCATTCACTCACCAATTCACGCTTACTGGCATATCCAGGAGAATCTATCACCGGTAATATCTCTTCGTCTTTCGTTCTATCCATTTTTAATTCCCTGACTCGACGCGGTGAAAACTATGATCAGCCATGTCGCATCACACCTCATAGTCCCTCATAGTCTGTATATTGGTTATTGTGATGTATAATTGTTTCGGGCTCTTCGCCATCATCGAAAAGAGTTCAGAATCGTTGTCTTCGTTGGTGCGGAGATCGGGGTGGACCGTCTGGGTGATTGGGGATTTGCAGGGGTTTTGGTCAGATGATTTGGATCCCGGGTGCTTTGTCGAAAAAAG
>JAYEFS010000138.1:0-4043 GCA_034658695.1 Methanobacteriota archaeon
ATGTTGCTCGTTGCCCTGAGATAGTCATCTGGCATGCGCACCTCAACGTGCAGGTGGGAAAAGTTCCAGAAGTAGAAATACCCGCTCCTGATGAACGTGCCAATGTCCTCGCCAGTGCGCACATGATCCCCGATGCCCAGATCGGGCTTGACATGCAGAATCCGTACAATTAACTCGCCACACCGGACTGCGGTCAGGTACTCTTTGAAATTGCGGTCTCTGAAGGGTGTGGGAGTCTCGAACTCTCTGATATCCACGATGACACCGTCAACAGGCGAAGATGCAGGCGAGCCGAAATCACCATACGCAATGTCCACAGCACTACCGGTCTCGTGCGCTGCGAAAGGACTCTTGAAGAACGAAACAGCAGCGTCATCGGGCGCCATAAGGCGGATGTCTCCGTACGAGGCTGCGAGTTTCACGCACGCGCCTCCTCTGACCATTCGCTGTATGAGCAGCACATACCACCAACCTCACGAATCTCCAGTCCGATCTCGCCACACAATCGATATGCGCTCCGGCTTGGGACCGCAATCCGATCGACACCGCACAGAATCGCACATCGATCGAGCCGTGAGCGGTACCTGCCACCGGGGCGCACGCAACTCAAGGAGAGCGGCGTCTGCGAAAAGATCTGTCTCGCTTTTGCGATCACGGCGGAAACGTCCTCGAGCGCGGGATGCGGTGCGTCTGCGCAGCCAGTCCCTCTCGTCGGGATGAAGACGACGATCACGACTGCAGCAGGATCGTATCTTTTCACGATCTCGAGTGCTCTTAACTCGCCGTCGAGTGCACCGCTGCCGAGCCCCACGATGATATGCGGCGCAATCGGGATCTTCGCTTCTGTCAGATACTTCAGTGTATCCTCGTAATCGCTCACTGTGTTCGGAAGTCCGAGGATCTCAGAGATTGTTCTGTTGCTTCCGATACAGTCGACGAGCGCCATATCGAGCCACGTGGCAAGGGATTTTGCCTGCTCCCGGTTAACAATCCCGGTGTGTGCGCTGATCAAGAGGCGTGCCCTAGCCTTGATCTGCCGGATCTCGTCTGAGAGTTCGTATGTCGGAACCGAGCCGTCGAGTCTGCTGCCGCCTGAGAGGAGAATTCCTTTTCGCCCACGTCTGGCAAGGCTTTCGGCGGCTGTTTCGAGTCTGCCGCAGCTTCCATCTATCATGTGTTCCAGATAGTGCTTCTCACAGTGCTTGCAGTTTAATTCGCAGTCTGTGCCGGTGATGGAGATCGGGGTGAACGGCTCGTTAAAGAAGAGGATCTCGTTTGAGAAGGTGTTCTGTCTGATATGGAATGATTTCAGGATATCTTTCTTTGTGCTTTCGCTGAACGGGAGTTCAACGATCTCCTTTTTGGCGAGATCGAGGGTTTTGGTTGTGTCCTGCCCATTGGTGGGTTTTTTTGTCATTTTTTACTACCTGAGTTTGAAAGATCCTTTTTTCCGCACTGCTTTTGATCGTCCACAGCTATGGCGTCATTTTGAGGTTGGATTTCATGTGTTTAAATCGGGGATTATAAATGATTATATCGCAAAACAACCATTTTTCAACTCTTATTGATTCCATTCCGTCGGTTATATTGTGTGTAACGTTCCACTACATTATACCGCTACCGCTTTGCCGTAGGAAACCCATATTCAACACATAAAAGTAGAATGAGACCATGTAGGGGAATTTTAGTGGCGTAAAAATCCCACCTCATTTTGACCCCATAGATTTGTGAGGTGGTATTCATCGCGGCTTCCAGACATGAAGCCACGGGACCCGCTCAAAATCTCCGTCATTGGTTGCGATGCTTGTGATTCCATATCTCTTCATTGTTGCAAGGTGCAAGGCATCATTTGGCAACAGATTGTATTTCTCTATTAGCATCGTTACTTCCACACATCCAAATTCAACGAAAGGGGTATTCAGGTCGAGTCCATCAAACAACATCGTCACTACATCAAAATCTACCAGTTCAATCAAACCGGGATCTCTCTTTATCTCTCTTGCAACTTTATGGGGCGCGATTCCTTTTGATATGAGCAATTCGGACTTTAGAAAGTTCATCAAAACCTCTGAAATCACGGTGTTATTAACGTATCCTCTGTATTCTTTCCGCTCAACTCGTCTAAGAAAGTCCCTGCACAGTTCTCCGAAAATTTTGTGCCCCGAAAGATGGTATGTAAATATATTAGAATCGATGAATACCTCTGAACCTCTCGATAAAGCCCTGCGCATCATCACTCTCCGCTTTCTGTAGACTCTATTATTTCATCAATCTTTTCACTGCTCAACTTTGATGCAGCATAAGTATTATCTACAGCACTGATGGGGACTCCAATCTCAATTACAGCTCCCTCTTTCAAGCCCAATTTCTTTAACGGTTTCAAAACTTCGTTCTTGTATACTGCTTTTATTCGCATATACATCACCAGAATCAAGTTGGTCTTCGGACTTAAAAAACCCTTTCCCCGCCCCTGCCTTCGCTACCTCCGCCCCGCCATCATCCCCACCACACCACGCCCCAGCACACATCCTCCGACAACGAACCACTCCGCCTCGAAAACCCGCGCCCCCCGCACACATGCGACCAGAGCAAGCAATACCGTGAACAGAGACCGCCCGAGAAGCGCAGGCACCAACCAGATCCCGTACTACGTGTAAATTCAAGTCCCAAGCAGGTCATCGACACAATCGCGATTGCTCGAGACCAAAACTGAAACGAGATCCGTTCTGAACAAATCGGATGAACTTTTTCAACGCTATGTCCGGGCACTGTCCTGGAGAGCGTGAATCTCTGAAGATGCTGGGGCGTATTATTTAAAATCTGTTGGTGGCAACAAAAACCAGGTGGCGTAGCCTTCGTTTTTGCGTAGCTTTCAAAGTAAGGTACTACCATAATATATTTTCCTTTCTCCACATCTCCAACAGCTATGCACTCACCAGCTCCACCGTCACAAACTGCCTCCGGTTCCTCCACCGCTTCGAGGACTTCAAAGTAATAACCCGCCAACTCTCCGGTGCTCTTCTGTAATGTGAAACCATCTCTCCTCCGTTAATCTGATAGGCACATCCTTTTTAGACTTCGCCACGTCCATGCCTTCTTAATCTCCTTTTTCAAGTATTAAGATTACTGACTCACCCAAAACCCGGGATCTGCCGCTTGATCGCCTCAATCTCCCGTTCATCCGGACTCCTCGGGAAATTGAAGACCTCCGAATGCGTCTCTGTGGCATACGGGCGGTTGCAGTCAGGACACCCCGTCGTCCTGAAGGCTTCTCCCTTCTCGACGAACCGCAGCATCTCTTCATCGGTTATCCCAAAATCCACCACATCCCCCTCCCTGAAGTTCATATCCGCAAAGGTTGCGATCTCCTCACGGATCAGATATGCGCCAAACTGCACGGCACGATAATGTTCGATTTTCAGATTCGTGCGCAGCTCCTGGGTTCCCGGAAGGTGTGTGTATGCAAAGAGCGCGGAGTAGACGCCATCTGCGTGCAGTTTGTCTATCAGTCTGAGTGCGTCCTCGCATCGCTCCCCCATGCCGATGATGAGATGCGTGCCGACAGAACCCCTGCCAAATACGGCACTCGCACGCCTGATCCCGCCGAGGTGCGTCTCCCATTCGTAGACGCTGCCCGCGTCCCTTCCCTTGATCCGCCCAAAGAGCTCACGCTCTGCCGCATCAAGCGGGATCACCAGTTTATCTGCGCCCAGTTCTTTTAAGAGGATGTATCTCTCATCGCTTAGCGGGAATACCGAGACTGAGATCGGGATCTGGCTCACATCCCTTATGCTTCTGACAAGATCTGTTGTGTCCTGCCACATCTCCGGATACATTATGGTCTGGATGCAGGCACGCTTGATGTAACCACGTTCAAACGCAATTCCAAGCCTTCGCACAACCTCGCGTGCATCAGATGGCATGTACTGCCCGCGTGCGATCTGTTAGAGGCCGCCACCTGCGCCTCTTGCCTGCGAACAGAAGCGGCAGTTTGCCTGGCAGCGCCGGTCGGTGTATACCTGAAGATATGCGGTTGTGGGCGG